>JAKJFB010000489.1 GCA_022705125.1 Pseudomonadota bacterium | reverse complement strand
GTTCCGGATGGATCTTGTTGATGGCGATGTGCAGGTGCAGGTTGTCGGTGTCGCGATGCACCGCGCTCACGCGCTGGTGATCGCCGTAACCCAGGCCCGCGCACAGGCGCGCCTCGATCGCGGTCAACGTCGCAGCGCCCGGTGCCTCCCCAGCCCGAAAGCTCACCAGCAGGTGAAACGTCTTGTCCCCGCCGGCCCGGGTGTTCTGCCGCTGCGTGGCCAGCACTTCGCCGATCACCGCCTGCAGGTTCGTCGCGGTGATCTGGCCGAGCCGGTGCGCCGTGTCCTGCTCGTCGGTGATGTACGCCGCCAGTCCGGCGAAATCGCTGCGGGCAAGCGCGCGCATCGGCACATGCTTGGCGATCATGGGCGGCCTCCAGGCGTTTTAGCGGCTAAAAGGCTCATCGCTGCGCCCGCGGCATGACGACCTTCATCATCACCTGGCCCATCTCATCCTGCGTGGCCTCGATGCGCGCGAGCACCGCGCGCAGCGTCGCCTCGCCGAACTGCGCCGTGCGCTCATCGTTGGTGAGCCACAGCTTGAGCAGTCCGCCCAGACGGCCCAGGTCGCCGTTGATCCGCGCGAGCTCGCGCACCTGCTCGTAATCGACGACCCCGTCAATGCGATAGCCCTGACCGACCTCGCGCAGAAACCGGGCGACGCTCATGCCGGCGCGCTGCGCCTGCGATTCGATGAGCGCCTTCTCGTCGGCAAACACCGGCACGCGCAGGTGCTGCGTGCGGCGTCGGGCACCGGGGGTCGGGTCGTGTTCCATCGTCACACCTCGCAGGGGATGCCGGCGGCAGCCGGCCCGGCCTCGCAGAGCAGGGTCTCCGTTGAGCGCCCGCAGGGCGCGAATAAGGCGCAAGCGAAGGGGGATGACCGGCTTGCCGGTTAGCCAACTTCGCCCATCCTGCCCGCCCTTCAGCCTTCATGACGCCAGGAAAAGCGCTCATCGCCCAAGCCGATTTATGCTCACTTCCACGCAAAGCATAAACGGATATAGCGAATTTTACCAACATCGCCCATAATCCCGGTGTCGTAGCGCGAACGTTGCGCCGAAATTGCCGCTTGTTGCGCGCAATGGGAATTTCTTGCGGTGCTGTTGCACACCGCATGGCGCGGGCATCGGCACGATGCGCACAGGGAGGACGATCAGGATGGCAAGCCGTTACGCCGACGAACTGGCCGAGTGGGTGAGCGCGCGCCCGGCCCCGAGGCCGCGCCAGGATCGCAGCCTCGTGGCCTTTCTGGCCGTGAAAGAGGACGTGCGCGCCGCACTCGAGGCCGGCTACGCGATGAAGACGATCTGGGCCCACCTGCAGGCCACCGGCCGCATCGAGTCCCGCTACGAGACCTTCACGCTGCACGTGAAGCGGCATCTGCGCACACCGCCGCCCGCGCAGCCCCCAACCGCCGCGCAGGCGCAGCGCCCCCCAGCGGGACCGGCCGCCACGAGCCCGCCCGCGCCCCGCGAACCCCGCAAGACGCTGCCGCCCTCGGTGGGCGGCTTCACCTTCAACGCCACACCGAAGACGGAGGACTTGTTCTGATGGCCAAGATCCACATGGTTTTGCAAGGGAAGGGGGGCGTGGGCAAATCGATGATCGCGGCCGTCCTCGCCCAGTACAAGGCGGGGAAGGGCAACACGCCGATCTGCATCGACACCGACCCGGTCAATGCCACCTTCGCCGGATACCGCGCACTCGACGTGCGCCGCCTCAAGCTGCTCGACGGCGACGAGATCAACACCCGCCACTTCGATGCGCTGATCGAGCAGATCGCCACCGCCGCGGCGGACGTTATCATCGACAACGGCGCGAGCTCGTTCGTGCCGCTGTCCCACTACCTCATCAGCAACCAGGTGCCGGCGCTGCTCCAGGAGTTGGGGCACGAATTGATCGTGCACACCGTGATCACCGGTGGCCAGGCGCTACAGGACACGGTAAGCGGCTTCGCCCAGCTCGCCGGCCAGTTCCCCGCCCAGTGCCAGTTCGTAACCTGGCTCAACCCCTACTGGGGCGCGATCGAGCACGAAGGCAAGGGCTTCGAGCAGATGAAGGCGTACGTGGCACACAAGGCCCGCGTGTCCGCCATCATCCAGGTCCCGCCGCTCAAGGACGAGACCTACGGGCGCGACTTCGCCGACATGCTCCAGGCGCGCCTGACCTTCGACGAGGCGCTGGCCCTGAGCTCGCTCACGATCATGACGCGCCAGCGCCTCAAGATCGTGAAGACGCAGCTCTTCGCCCAGCTCGATAATGCCGCGGTGCTGTGATGTCCGACCGGATCGAGGCGCTGGTCAAGGAGATCGCGGCCAAGCACGGCATCGCCGTCGGCCGCGACGACCCGATCATGATCCTGCAGACGATCAACGAACGCCTGATACAGGACAGCGCGGCCGCCCAGCAGGATGCGCTGGACCGCTTCAAGGAAGAGCTGGAATCGATCGCGCACCGCTGGGGCGAGGACGCCCGGGCGAAGGCGGAGCGGACCCTGACCACGGCACTCGCGGCCGGCCGGGCGGCGATGACGAAGGACATGCAGGCGGGCGCCAAAGCGGCGGCGCTGTCCGCGCGGCAGGAAATCGATACGGCGCTCGCCCAGCT
>JAKJFB010000488.1 GCA_022705125.1 Pseudomonadota bacterium | reverse complement strand
CGCACGGCGGCTCGGGCAAGCAGGCCCGCGCCGTGACCGACGGCCTCGAGGCCGACGTGGTGACGCTGGCGCTCGCCGCGGACATCGACGCGGTCGCGGCCAAGGGCCTGCTGCCGGCCGACTGGCAGAAGAGCCGCGCGCACAACAGCTCGCCCTATACCTCGACGATCGTGTTCCTGGTGCGCAAGGGCAACCCGAAACAGATCAGGGACTGGGACGACATCGTGAAGCCGGGCATCACCGTCGTGACGCCGAATCCTAAGACCTCGGGCGGTGCGCGCTGGAACTACCTGGCCGCCTGGGCCTTCGCCGCGAAGAAGTACGGTGGCGAGCAGGCCGCGCGCGACTTCGTGGCGAAGCTGTTCCGCAACACCCCGGTGCTGGACACCGGCGCGCGCGGCTCGACCACGACCTTCGTGCAGCGCGGCATCGGCGACGTGTTGCTGGCATGGGAAAACGAGGCCTTCCTCGCGGTGAACGAGCTCGGCAAGGACGACTTCGAGATCGTCGTGCCCTCGCTGTCGATACTGGCCGAGCCGCCCGTCACCACCGTGAACCAGTACGCGCGCAAGCACGGCACGCTGAAGGTGGCGTCCGCCTACCTCGACTACCTGTACTCGCCCGAGGGCCAGCGCATCGCCGCGAAGCACTACTACCGCCCGACCGCGCCCGAGCACGCCGATCCGGCCGACCTCGCGCGCTTCCCGAAACTCGAGCTCGTGACGATCGATGCCGACTTCGGCGGCTGGAAGAAGGTGCAGCAGGAGCACTTCACCGACGGCGGCATCTTCGACCAGATCTTCGCGAACCGTTGAGAGGAGAAGACCCGTGAGTATCAGCGCCGTCAATACGCGCAACCCTTCCCGGAGCGGTTGCACATTGCGCTCCCCGATCCCGGGCTTCCGGCTCGCGCTGGGCTACACGCTGTTCTGGCTCGGGCTGATCGTGCTGATCCCGCTCGCGGGCGTGTTCTTCAAGGCCGCGACGCTGGGCCCGGCCGAGATCTGGCGGATCGTGAGCTCGGAACGCGTGATCGCGGCGCTGCAACTCTCCTTCGGCACCGCGCTGCTCGCCGCGGGGCTGAACGCCGTGTTCGGCCTGCTGATCGCCTGGGTGTTCGTGCGCTACGAGTTCCCCGGCAAGCGCCTGTTCGACGCCGCGATCGACCTGCCGTTCGCGCTGCCCACGGCGGTGGCCGGCATCGCGCTCACCGCGCTGTACGCCGGCAACGGCTGGATCGGCAGCTGGCTCGAGCCGCTGGGCGTGAAGGTGGCATACGCGCCGCTCGGCATCGTGGTGGCACTGACCTTCATCGGCCTGCCGTTCGTGGTGCGCACCGTGGAGCCGGTGCTGCGCGATGCCGAGCAGGAGCTCGAGGAAGCCGCGGCTTCGCTGGGCGCCACGCGCTGGCAGACGATCACGCGCGTGATCCTGCCGAGCATCCTGCCCGCGCTGCTGACCGGTTTCGCGCTCGCCTTCGCGCGCGGTGTCGGCGAGTACGGCTCGGTGATCTTCATCGCCGGCAACATCCCGTTCGTCTCCGAGATCGCGCCGCTGCTGATCGTGATCCGGCTCGAGGAGTTCAACTACGCCGGCGCCACCACGGTGGCCGCCACGATGCTGGTGATCTCCTTCGCGATGCTGCTGGCGATCAACGCGCTGCAGTCCTGGTCCAACCGCCACCGCAGCCGCCGCCCGGCGGCCGCCGTGATCAAGGAGAGCTGAGATGAACACCACCGTGACGATCAAGGCCGGCACCGCGCCAGCGCAGCGCTCGGCCGTCACCGAGGCCCCGTGGGTGCGCCGCGCGCTGATCGCGCTCGCGCTCGCCTTCCTCGCCGCCTTCCTGCTGCTGCCGCTGGTGTCGGTGTTCACCGAGGCGCTGCGCAACGGGCTGGGCACCTACGTCGAGGCACTGACCGATCCCGACGCGCTGGCCGCGATACGGCTCACGCTGCTGGCCGCGGCGATCGCGGTGCCGGCGAACCTGGTGTTCGGCGTTGCCGCGGCGTGGGCGATCGCGAAGTTCGAGTTCCGCGGCAAGACCTTCCTGACCACGCTGATCGACCTGCCGTTCTCGGTCTCGCCGGTGGTGGCAGGCCTGATCTACGTGCTGATGTTCGGCGCCTCGGGCTGGGCGCGGCCGCTGATCGACAGCGTGGACCTGCAGATCGTCTTCGCGGTGCCGGGCATCGTGCTGGCGACGATATTCGTGACCTTTCCCTTCGTCGCGCGCGAGCTGATCCCGCTGATGCAGGAGCAGGGCACCGACAGCGAGCAGGTCGCGCTGTCGCTGGGCGCGAGCGGCTGGCAGACGTTCCGGCACGTGACGCTGCCGAACGTGCGCTGGGGCCTGCTCTACGGCGTGCTGCTGTGCAACGCGCGCGCGATGGGCGAGTTCGGCGCGGTCAGCGTGGTCTCGGGGCACATCCGCGGCGAGACCAACACGATGCCGCTGCACGTCGAGATCCTCTACAACGAGTACAACTACACCGCCGCCTTTGCCGTTGCCTCACTGTTGGCCTTTCTGGCCCTGATCACCCTGGTGATCAAGACCATTGTCGAGTGGAAGGTCCAGCAGCAAAGGGAGAATGCGTAAGTCAAATGCAATAGAACG
>JAKJFB010000487.1 GCA_022705125.1 Pseudomonadota bacterium | reverse complement strand
ACCTGATGCATTGACGCTGGTGCATCGGTCGCCGTAAGGCCCACCGGCAGGACGTTACTTTCCACCCCCTCTGAGCGAGGGAACAACGGAGTGAACGTCTTGAAGCCACATCTGCAGGTCACGATTGCCACGCTGCTCGAACACGGCGCGAGCCAGCACGAGATTGCCCGGCGTACCGGCGTCGATCGCAAGACCATCCGCCGCTATGCCCAGACGGCAAATTCCCCCATGGCCACCGGCGCGCAGGCGGTGGACGATCAAATTCCCCCACCCCGGCCACCGGCTCCGGTGCGCTCGGCCTGCGAGGCGCATCGCCCCTGGATCGAGCAGCAGGTCGCCTTGGGGCGCAATGCGATGGCGATCTACCAGGACCTCGTCGACGAGTACGACTTCGCCCACCGCTACAACTCGGTCAAGCGCTTCGTCGCCACGCTCAAGCACCGTGACCCCGAGCGTTTCGACGTCCTCGAGAGCGCCCCCGGCGAGGAGGCGCAGGTCGACTTCGGGCAAGGGGCGCCGACGCTCGCCGCCAACGGCAAGTACCGCCGCCCGCATCTGTTCGTGATGACGCTCAAGTACTCCGGCAAGAGCTTCCGCAAGGTGGCCTGGAAGGCCGATCAGGAGACGTGGGCGCGCCTGCACGAGGAGGCGTTCAGGGCCTTTGGCGGATCCGTGGCCTACGTCGTGCTCGATAACCTCAAGCAGGGCGTGATCCGCCCCGATCTCTACGCGCCGCAGCTCAATCCGGTGTATGCCGCCGTACTGGCCCACTACGGCGTCGTGGCCGATCCGGCGCGCGTCGGGGATCCCGACCGCAAGGGCACCGTGGAGAACGCGATCCAGCACACCCAGTCGACGGCGCTGAAGGGGCGGCGCTTCGCATCGATCGAGGCGCAGAACGCCCACCTCGCGCACTGGGAGGAGCGCTGGGCCGCCCCGCGCATCCACGGGCGCAAGAAGCGCCAGGTGCTGGCGATGTACGCCGAGGAGCGCCCGCACCTCAAGGCGCTGCCGCTGGAGGGATTCCGTTTCTTCCGCCAGGAGGTGCGTACCGTCGATGACAGCGGCCTGGTGCAGGTGCAAGGCTCGTATTACGCGGCGCTGCCGGCAGCGCCGCATACCCGGGTGACGGTGCGCCTCTACGCGGGCGAGATCGAGATCCTCGACGAGCAGGGGCAGGTGCTGCGACGCCACGCCAAGGCCGCACGCAAGGGCACGTTCGTGCTGCCCGAGGCCGATAGGCTCTTCAACCCCTCGCGCGAGACCGCACGACTGCTCGCCAAAGTCGAGCGCATCGGGCCGGCCAGCGCGCGGCTCGCCGGGGAGATCTTTGCGCGCCTCGGGCGCCCCGGGCAGCGGGCGATCTACGGGTTGGCCCAACTGACCCGTCGCTACGCCCGCGCGGACATCGAGGCCGCGAGCACCACCGTACTCGGACTTGCTCTGCCGTCCTACCAGGCCCTCAAACGCATCCTCGAACGGCGTGCGCCCGAGACGCCCGAGACACCGGCGCCGACGCTCGCACAAGCGGGCGAGGCGATCCGGCAAATCGACGAGTACCACACGTTCTGGGAGCACCACGCCCAGGGCGCCACCCCGGGTCCCTCGACCCCCCACCACTGAGACGGAGAAATTACACGATGAGTATGTCGATCACTGAACTGGAACGTGCCCTACGCTCCCTGCGGCTCTCGGGCATGATTGCGCCCCTGTCGGCGCGCGCGCTGGCCGTGGCGAGCCACGAAATGGACTTCCTGGAGGCCTTCGGCTGCCTCGTGCAGGACGAGCTCGACCGACGCCGTTCGCGGCTCCTGGAACGGCGCTTCGCCCTCTCGGGCCTGCCCGAACGCAAGGACCTCAAGGACTTTGACTGGACCTACAACCCGCGCCTGCCCCGGCGTGCGGTGCTGGAACTCGGCACGCTGAAGTTCCTCGAGGCGCGCGAGGATGCGCTGCTGATCGGAGCGCCTGGTCTGGGCAAGAGCCACTGCGCCAAGGCGCTCGCACAACTCGCCGCCGGGCGCGGCTACACCGTGCTCTACCGCGAGGCACACACGCTGATCGAGGATATCCACGAGGCGCGTGAACTGGGCGATCTGCGCAAGCACCGCGCGCAGCTCAAGGCCGCCGACTTGCTCGTGATCGACGACCTGTTCCTGCGCAGGCTGCCGGGGAGCGCCGGCGACGAACTCGCCGACGTGCTGATGAGCCGTTACGAAAAGCGCTCGACGATCATCACGTCTAACCGACCGGTCGAGGACTGGGCCAAGCTGCTCGGCGACGTGGTCATCGTCACGCCGCTACTCGACCGGCTGATGCACCACGCACACCTGCTGAAGTTCGAGGGCAAGAGCTGGCGCCTGCGCGAAGCGGCAGCCCGAGTTGCGAAGCGCGCAGACAGCGTGTAACCATCCACCCGTCCCGCCGCCTCAGCTGGGGGAATTTGACCTGGCCACGGATGGGGGAGTTTGAGGTGGCCGCCGGGGGCAAAAATGCATCGATTTCCTGATCGGAAAAGGTCATATCTTCATTCCGCTTCAGAGCTTCCTGAGCTTTCCGATATGCCGCGTATGTGGTGCTAGGAGAACCGGCGTATACGTTATGCAAAGAAGCTAGC
>JAKJFB010000486.1:2355-2618 GCA_022705125.1 Pseudomonadota bacterium | reverse complement strand
GACCGGTTTGCGCCGCAGCGAAACGTGGCGATCACGCTGGCGCCGGAACTGGCGGCGGGTTGCACGGCCGCCCGGCTGCACCGGCCGGAGGGGGATAGCCTGGATGCGCCCGTGAAGCAGACCGCCGCCGGGCTGGAGATCATGGTGCCTGAGCTCCAGGTGTGGGGGCTGGTGGAACTGCGCGGGTGACCCGGCCATGCGAAGAATGGGTAGTGGGCGATGAGAAGAAGACGAACCCGCCGCCGCGGCTGGTCGTCCGGTAC
>JAKJFB010000486.1:0-2309 GCA_022705125.1 Pseudomonadota bacterium | reverse complement strand
GGATCGAGATCCTTCTCGTCGCCGCTGCACAGGTTGAGGAACGCCACGGGGAGGTCCTGCGCCAACGCGTCGTTCAGAAAGCCGACGACGTCGTCCCATGCGGGGCGGTCCGCCGTCTTTTCCGGCACGTCGCACGCGCGGTGCGCGAGCTTCAGGTTCCGCGCGCGGGCGTAGGCCAGCGCCGACTCGTACAGCAGCCTGGTGGTGGGGATGCCGCGGCGGGTCGGGGTGACGTACCGCCAGACGTCCTCCATGAAGTCCTGCAGATCGGGTGCGGTTCAGGTACCAGAGCAGATTGCAGACCGTCGTCGGGCCGCATCCCGACAGCCGCTGCCACTCGCTGCCGTACCACTCCTGGTCGCAGCCGTGGCGCACGGCGCGCGCTTCCTCGTCGAAAATCTGGTACACGCTGCAATCGGATAGCGATGTGGTCATCATCTACAGGCTCCCTCCGCGTCACACGTCGATCCGGATGATCTTGCGGATCAGCAGACCGCCGCAGAGGAGCATGACGATCACCGCCGCGATGCTGACGATCCCGATGCGGGACTGGTAGAAGGGGAGCATCATCCCCGGTTTGATCACTGTCAGGATGCCCGCCAGCAGAAGCGGCATCGTGCCGACCACGATCCCCTGGAGGCGCCCCTGGGCGGTGAGCGTGCGGACCCGGTTCTCGATCCGCATCCGCTCGCGGATGGTCAGGCTGATGCGGTCGAACACCTCGGTCAGGTTGCCGCCGGTCTTGCGCGCGATGTCGATGGTGGTGATGACGAGCGCGAGGTCCTCGCTGCCGACGCGCTGCTCCATGCTCCGCATCGCCTCGTTGAACCCCATGCCGATGCGGAGCTGCTGCAGCAGCACGGCGAACTCCTGCGCGATTGGATTCTCGCCGTTCTGCACGACGGTCTCGAAGGACTGGTTGATGCTGAACCCGGCCCGCAGCGCGTTGCTCATGTGCGACAGGGCGTCGACGAGCTGCACGTTGAACCGCCGCCGCCGGCGCTCGCGCAGCAGTACCAGAAGCTGGTGCGGCGCGAACAGGCCGACCGCTCCGCCCGCCAGCCCCAGCGCCAGGCCGAGCAAGGTCGCGGAGATGTTGGAGAGGCTGAAAAACACGGCGTTGATGACCAGAAACACCGCCGCCGCGCAGGCCCAGCCGATCTCGCCGAGGCGGCGCGGCGGGATGAAGAGGAAGATGTCCTCGAATTTGCGCGAGGTCTGCTCGGCATAGGCGCCGGAGTAGGCTTGCGCGCCGGTGCCGAACGCCCGCAGCAGCACAAAGGCGAGGCCGCCGAAACTGATGGCGGAGAGAGCGCAGCCGGCGATCAGGTAAAGAGTCGTCAGAGTCATGCGTGATCCCCCGTGCAGGCGTCGGGCTGGAAAATCGCCGGGTCGAGTTCCAAGCCGCGCGCCTGGAGCTGCTCGAAGAAGGTGGGGACCGAACCGGTCGGGCGGTGGCGGCCGATCACCCTGCCATCCGGGCCGATCCCCTCCTGTCTGAATTCATAGATGTCCTGCATGACGATCTGGTTCCCCTCGAGGCCGACGACCTCGGTGATCGAGGTGACCTTGCGCGAGCCGTCGGAAAGCCGCGCAATCTGCACGATCACGTCGACGGCCGAGGCGATCTGCTCGCGGATGGCGCGCGAGGGGAGGTCCATCCCCGACATCAGCACCATGGTCTCGACGCGCGAGATCACGTCGCGCGGGGAGTTGGCGTGGACCGTGGTGAGCGAACCGTCGTGGCCGGTGTTCATCGCCTGCAGCATGTCGAGCGCCTCGCCTCCGCGGCACTCGCCGACGATGATGCGGTCGGGACGCATGCGCAGGGCGTTGCGCACCAGGTCGCGGATGGGGATGGCGCCGCGCCCCTCGATGTTGGGTGGACGCGCCTCGAGCCGGATCACATGGGGCTGCGCCAGCCGCAGCTCGGCGGCGTCCTCGATGGTGACGATCCGGTCCGCGGGCGGAATGTAGGCGCTCAGGGTGTTGAGCAGAGTGGTCTTGCCCGAGCCGGTACCACCGGCGACGATGATGTTTTTGCGCAGCAGCACGCAGATGCGCAACAGGGCGGTCATCGGCGCGGTCCAGGAACCGAAGCCGATCAGATCGGCGTCGGTGAAGGCGCGTTTGGAGAACTTGCGGATGGTGATGCACGGACCGGAAAGCGAGAGGGGGTGGATAATCGCGTTGACGCGCGAACCGTCGGGGAGGCGCGCATCGACGAACGGGGAAGATTCGTCGATGCGGCGGCCGACCGCACTGACGATCTTCTGGATGATCCGCAGCAAGTGCTTCTCGTCCTGAAA
>JAKJFB010000485.1 GCA_022705125.1 Pseudomonadota bacterium | reverse complement strand
CGAACTCGAGCAGCTCCGCCGGCTTGAAGCCGAAGAAGCCCGCGAGCAGCGAGGCTGGGAACTGCTCGATGCGCACGTTGTTCACGTTGACCGACTCGTTGTAGAACTCGCGCCGGTCGGCGATGGCGTTCTCCAGCGCCGAGATGCGCGTCTGCAGCTGCTGGAAGGTCTGGTCGGTCTTCAGGTCGGGGTAGGCCTCGGCCACCGCGAAGAGCTGGCCGAGCGTGGCGCGCAGCCCGCCCTCGGCCTGCCCCAGCGAACCCACGCTGCCGGATTCGCGCGCCGTGGCCACCCGCGCCCGCGCCTCCATCACGCGCGTGAGCGTCTCCTGCTCGAACTTCATGTACTGCTTGCAGGTCTCGACCAGTTTCGGCAGCTCGTCGTGGCGCTGCTTCAGCAGCACATCGATGTTGGCCCACGCCCTGGACACGTTGTGCTTGAGCTGCACCAGGCCGTTGTAGAGCATCACGGCGTAAGCCGCGGCCACCAGCAGCACTGCCGGCACGATCATCATCATTGCACCCATGGTTGCCTCCGCAAGCGATGTGCCCAACTGTCCGATTCTAGACCGCCACGGCTGGAGCCAGCGCGGCGTCGAGCTGCGCGCGCTGCGCCGCCAGCGCCGCCGAGGCCGCGATCCCGCGCTGCTCACTCAGCACCTCGCGCAGCACCTGCCGATCGGTGAGCGGGTTGGCGAGCACGACGCGGAACACGTCGATCGCCTCGTCGCCGTAGCGCGCGAGCCCGAGCTGCGTGCGCGAGACGAAGGACTTGCCCGCGTCGCGCTGCAGGCGCTGGATGTCGCGCGTGATCCCGTTCAGCAGCGCGTTGATTCGCGCTACCGTGCCCGCATCCGCGCCTGCGAGCGCCTGGCGCGCGGCGGCGGGCACGTAACGGTAGGTGAGGATGTTCAGCTCAGGCGCGCTGGTGAGCTCGAAGTCCGGCGTCGCGGTTATTTCATCGGCGAACCAGCGTGCCTTGTCGATGCCGCCGTCGATCAGCAGCTCGTAACCGCGGCGCCCGAGGATGCGCAGCCCCGAGTGCACCAGCATCGCCATGCCCGGGCGCGAGCCCTCCAGGGTCTTGCTGCCGAGGTCGCGCGAACCCTCGCGGATGATGTAGCGCGCGTGGTGCTCGATGGCGCGCACGGCGGCGGGGTCGCGAAACAGTGCCATGCCCGCGCCCATCGGCACGTAGAGCTGCTTGTGCGCGTCCAGCGTGACGGAGTCCGCGAGCTCGATGCCGGCGAGCAGGTGGCGCCAGCGCGCGGAGAACAGCGTCGGCCCGCCCCAGGCCCCGTCGACGTGAAAATGCGCGCCGTGCTCGCGCGCGATCGCGGCCATCGAGGCGAGCGGATCGATATTGCCGGTTTCGGTGGTGCCGCCGATGCCGACCAGCGCGATGATCTTCGAGCGGCCCGCGCGCAGCTGGCGGCAGCGCGCCTCGAGCGCGCGCAGATCGATGCGGTTGCAGGCATCGACCTCGATCGCGTGCACCGACTTTCGCCCGATGCCGAGCACGTCGGCCGCCTTGTTCAGCGAGTAATGGCCCAGGCGCGATACCAGGATCGCGGCATCGTCGTAGCCGTGGTGGCGCAGCGCGCGGTGCATGCCCTCGTGGCCCACTCCCGCGAAGTCGCCGTCCGCGGGCAAGGCATTGTTGCGCGCCACCCACAGCGCGGTGAGATTGGCGATGGTGCCGCCGGAGCAGAAGGCGCCGAGCGCATGGCGGCTGTCCTGCAGGAACTGCGCGTAGAACGGCTCCTCGCGCGCGTAGACCAGGTGATGCAGCATGCCCAGCACCTGGCGCTCCAGCGGGGTGAAGGCCTTGGAGGTCTCGGTCTTCACGACGTTCTGGTTCAGCGCGATCATGATCTGCGCCAGCGGCAGCATGAAGTAGGGCAGCGCCGAGGTCATGTGACCGACGAAGGCGGGCGATGCCGTGTGCACCGACTCGGCGACAACCTTTTCGAGCAGGAAGTCTGCCTGCTCGCAGACGAAAATCGGCTGTTCGGGAATGCGTGCGTCGCGAAAATCCGCTTCGATGTCCGCCAGGCTGCGCTGCGTGGCGACGATGCGCGCGTTCAGGAAGCCGTGCAGGTTGCGCGCGATCTCGGCCTCGAGGCGGGCCAGCGTGGAGTCCGGCGCCTCGGGGACGGTGAAGATCCTCCGCAGGTTCTCCTCGGTCGCTTCCGCTGTCTTGTGCGCATCGCTCATGGCAGCCCTGATCCTCCCGCCGGGCGCGACCGGTCCGGCCGCCACAGCGCCCGATCATGGCGTGCGCGCCTGTGCGATGCAACGTTCGGCAGGCTGGCAACGGCACGGCTGTTCGGCCCTCGCGACGACACGGCGACAATTTCACACTGACGCCTGCGTTGCCGCGAACGCGGCGCCGTTATACTCGCAAGTTCAAATGTCAACGGTTCCAGTCCAATGCTACGGCGTACGCGCAAGGGTTTTCCTGTCGGCAGGGTGTTCGTGTTGGTGTCGGGTCTTGCCTGGGGCGCGGCGGTTGCGGCGGGGAGCCTGCGCGATTGTGCGGGCGTTGCCGAGGCCGCGGCGCGTCTGGCGTGCTTCGACCGGCTGGCGGCCGAGGCGGCAGCCACGCGCATCGACGAGGTGCCG
>JAKJFB010000484.1:2395-2625 GCA_022705125.1 Pseudomonadota bacterium | reverse complement strand
AGGCGCAGCGCGACATACACCGCGACGAAGGCGGCGCACACGCCCAGCGGCCGCAGCGCGTCGGCATAGGCCGCGAGGCCGATCGCGAGCAGGAGGTGCAGGCCCAGCATGTTCAGTTTCCTCCCGCGCGCACGACCGCGTCGATGTAGGCCGCCGGGGCGGCGAGCTGCTGCGCCGCGGCCACCGCGTAGTCCATCACCGGCCCGGCCGCGAGGCCGATCGCCACCGTC
>JAKJFB010000484.1:310-2371 GCA_022705125.1 Pseudomonadota bacterium | reverse complement strand
GCGCGCCCACCGCCCACAGCGCGGGCCGCAGCCCGTCCGCGCTGCGCAGGCCGCCCCCGCTTCCGTCGCCCCCGCTCCCGCCCCCAGCGCTCCCGCTCCCCTCGCCGGCCGGATGCGGCTTCAGGAAGGCCTCGTTCCAGATCTTGCTCATCGACAGCAGCGTGAACAGGCCGGTGACCAGCGCCACCCCGGCGGCGACCCAGGCGCGCGCGTCCAGGCTGGCCTCGACCAGCACGAACTTGGCCCAGAAGCCCGACAGCGGCGGAATACCGGCCAGCGACAGCGCGGGAATCGCGAACAGCACCGCCAGCCAGGGCGCGTGCGCGTACAGCCCGCCCATCGCTGCCAGGCGCTCCGAGCCGGTCAGGCGCGCGGCGATGCCGCCGATGAAGAACAGGTTGGCCTTCACCACGATGTGGTGGATCAGGTAGAACACCGCTCCGGCGAGCGCGAGCGGCGTCGCCAGCGCCAGCCCCAGGATCATGTAGCCGACCTGGCTGACGATGTGGAAGGACAGGATGCGCCGCACCTCGACCTGCGCCGCGGCGCCGAGCACGCCGATCAGCATGGTCGTGCACGCCACCCACAGCAGCACCTCGTGGGCGATGCCCGCTTCCGGCCAGAACAGCGTGACGAGGCGGATCAGCGCATACACGCCGACCTTGGTCAGCAGGCCGGCGAAGAGCGCCGACACCGGCGTCCACGCCACGTGGTAGGACGCCGGCAGCCAGCCGAAGACCGGGAACAGCGCGGCCTTGATCGAGAACGCGGTCAGCATCAGCACCACCGCCGCGTGCGCGGTTACGGGCACCTCGCCGGCGGCGAAGGCCTGCGCCAGCAGCGCCATGTTGAGGCTGCCGCTGGCGCCGTAGAGCAGGCCGGCGGCGAGCAGGAACATCATCGTCGCCACCAGGTTGAGCACCACATACACCACCGTGCCCGCCAGCCGGCGCCTGCCGCCGCCGAGCACCAGCAGCGCGAAGGAGCCCACCAGCAGCACCTCGAACCACACGTAGAGGTTGAACACGTCGCCGGTGATGAAGGCGCCGCACACCCCCACCAGCAGCCCATGCACCAGCGCGTGGAAGTCGCGTCCGCGCGCCGGGTCCTCCTCGCGTGCCAGCGCGAACACGATGGTCGCGCTGCCGACGATGCCGGTGATCGCCACCATCGCCGCGGAGAGCCGGTCGATCACCAGCGTGATGCCGTAGGGGGCCGCCCAGCCGCCGGCCTGGCTGGCGAGGATCCCGCCCTGCGCCGCCAGCGCCACCAGCGCGAGCCCGACGCCGGTGAGGGCGAGCGCGCCGGCCAGGCTCAGCGCCGCCACCGCGCGTGGCCAAGGGCGCGCGAACAGGGTCGCCACCAGGGTGGCGAGCGGGATCAGCAGCGGGGCGACGACGAGCGCGTTCATGCGGCGTCTCGCGGCGCGGGCAGGTCCGGCGCCGGCTCCTCGGCCACCGCGGTGATGCGGTCGGTCTCGACGTGGCCGTGCAGCGCCCAGCTGCGCTCGAGCACCGCGAGCGCGAACACGAAGAGCGCGAAGCCGATCACGATCGCGGTCAGCACCAGCGCCTGGGGCAGCGGATTCGCGGCCAGCGCCGGCGCGCCCGCCGTGGTCGCGAAGGCCGCGGCGAGCCCGTCGAGCCGCCCCGCGGAGAACACCGCCAGGTTCACCCCGTTGCCGAGCACCACCACCCCGAGCACCACGCGCAGCAGCCCGCGGTCGAGCATCATCCAGATCCCGATCGCCACCAGCACGCCGACGGTGAGCGCAACGACGATTTCCATCTTCAGTCCTCCCGCTCGAGCACGCCGAGCAGCACGTGCAGCACCGCGCCGAGCACGGTCAGGAACACCCCGAGGTCGAACAGCAGCGGCGTGCCCAGCGCCAGCCCGGCGGGGAAGATCCAGTGGCCGGCGAGGAAGGGGCCGCCGTGGAACAGCCCCACCAGCCCGGCGCAGGCCGCGACCCCCAGCCCGCCCGCCAGCATCGCCAGCGGCGGCACGCGCAGCAGCGCGCGCGCCCGCGAGCTGCCCTGGCGTGAACGGATGAAGGGCAGA
>JAKJFB010000484.1:0-300 GCA_022705125.1 Pseudomonadota bacterium | reverse complement strand
CCGCCGCGCTCGCCGCCACCAGGCCGCCGATGAAGCCGCCGCCCGGCAGGTTGTGGCCGCGCCACAGCAGCATCAGCGCCACCAGGGCGAGCAGCGCCGACAGCGGCAGGATGCCCTGGCGCAGCAGCACCGAACCGAAGTCCGCGCTGCCCGCGGTCGCGCCGCGCCTCGGCGCACCGGGCCGGTCGCCGCCGGCGAGCAGGCCGGCCGCCGCCAGCCCGGCCAGCCCGACGACGAGGATCTCGCCGAGCGTGTCGAGTGCGCGGAAGTCCACCAGGATCACATTCACCACGTTGGCGC
>JAKJFB010000483.1 GCA_022705125.1 Pseudomonadota bacterium | reverse complement strand
GGCCGAGATGGAAGCGCTCGAGACCGCGATCCTGCGCGAGCTCGGCTATGCCGACCCCTACGCCTTGAGCGCCTGAAGCGGAGACACCGACCCCCAAAATGGACAGTTCCCCCAAACCCTCCTTACTCGAGCGACTTTCGGCCCTTCTCTCGCGCGAACCGGAAGATCGCGATGAACTCCTCGCGCTGCTGCACTCGGCCTTCGACCGCAACCTGATCGACGCCGACGCCCTCACCATCATCGAAGGCGCCCTGCAGATGTCCGACATGCAGGTGCGCGACGTGATGGTCCCGCGCGCCCAGATGGACTGCGTGCATCTGGACGACCCGATCGACACGATCGCCAACTTCGCGATCGACACCGCCCACTCGCGCTTCCCCGCGATCGGCGACGGCAAGGACGACGTCGTCGGCATCCTGCTCGCCAAGGACCTGCTGCGCTACTTCGCCGGGCGCGAGTTCGACCTGCGCGACATGCTGCGCCCCGCAGTCTTCGTGCCCGAATCCAAGCGTCTCAACGTGCTGCTGCGCGAGTTCCGCGTGTCGCGCAACCACATGGCGATCGTGGTGGACGAGTACGGCGGCGTGGCCGGCCTGGTCACCATCGAGGACGTGCTCGAGCAGATCGTCGGCGACATCGAGGACGAGTACGACTTCGACGAGGTCGGCGACAACATCCGTCTCGACCACAGCGGCCGCTACCGCGTGAAGGCGACCACCGAGATCGAGGACTTCAACGAGGCCTTCGCCACCCACTTCAGCGACGAGGAATACGACACCGTCGGTGGCCTGGTGATCCGCCATTTCGGCCGCCTGCCCAAGCGTGGCGAGGCGGTGGAGCTCGAAGGCCTGAAGATCCAGGTGCTGCGCGCCGACAGCCGGCGGGTGTACACGCTGATCGTCGAGCGCCTGCCGCAGCCGCTGTCCGAACAGGCGTGATGCGGCGCGCCTGGCTGCTCGCGCTGCTCGCCGGCGGCGCGACGGTGTTCGCCTTCGCGCCCTTCGGGCTGTTCCCGCTCGCTTTCCTCGGCCTCGGCGTGCTCGTCTGGCTGCTCGCCGGCGCGGCGCGCGCGCGCGAGGGCTTCGCGCTCGGCTTCGCGTGGGGCTTCGGTGCCTTCGCCGCCGGAGTGTCCTGGCTCTACGTCGCGCTCGAACGCTACGGCGGCGTGCCCGCGCCGGTCGCCGCGCTGGCGATCGCGCTGTTCTGCGCCTACCTCGCGCTCTATCCGGCGCTCGCCGGGGCGGCCTTCGTCGCGCTGCGCGGCGAGCGCGTGGCAGGCGCGCCGGTGCGCGCAGCGGCGCTCTTCGGCGCGCTCTGGCTGGGCTCCGAATGGCTGCGCGGCGTGCTCTTCACCGGCTTCCCCTGGCTTGCGATCGGCTATGCGCAGACGCCGCCCAGCCCGCTTGCCGGCCTGCTGCCGGTGCTCGGCGTGTATGGCGTGGGGGCGCTGAGCGCCTTCGTCGCCGCGCTGTGCGCATTCGCGCTGCGGGCGGGCGGCGTGCGCGTGCTGCTCGCCTGGCGCCCGGCGTTGGCGCTGTGCGCTCCCTTCGCCGCCGGCTTCGCGCTGCTCGGCCATGCCTGGACCCAGCCGGTCGGCGCGCCCTTGAAGGTGGCGCTGGTGCAGACCGATTTCGCGCAGAGCCTCAAATGGGATCCGGCGCGCTTCGAGGAGGTGCTGCGGGTCAACCTCGAGCTCGCGCGCGACGCCTTCGGGCAGGCGCAGCCGCCTGCGCTGGTGGTGCTGCCCGAGACCACCGTGCCGACCCTGCTCGACCGCCTGCCCGCTGGCTATCTCGAAGCCTTCGCCGGCCTCGCCGCCGCGTCCGGCGCCGACCTGGTGATGGGCGCCTTCCGCCGCGACGCCGAGGAGCGCATCTACAACGCCGCGATCAGCCTCGGCAGCGCGCCCGTGCAGCTCTACGCCAAGCAGCACCTGGTGCCCTTCGGCGAATATTCACCGCCGCTGTTCGGCTGGTTCTACGCGCTGGCGCAGATTCCGATGTCCGACCAGACCCGCGGCGCGCCCGACCAGGCGCCGATGCGCTTCGGCGCGCAGCAGGTCGCGCTCAACATCTGCTACGAGGACCTCTTCGGCGCCGAGCTGATCCGCGCGCTGCCTGCGGCCACGCTGATGCTCAACCTCTCCAACCTGGCCTGGTACGGCGACTCGCTCGCCCAGCCGCAACACCTGCAGATCGCCCGCGTGCGCGCGCTCGAGACCGGTCGTCCGATGCTGCGCGCCACCAACACCGGCATGACCGCGGTGGTGCAGCCCGACGGCAGCGTCGCCGCCGTGCTGCCCGCGTTCGCGCGCGGCGTGCTCCATGCCGAGGTGCGCGGCCACCAGGGCATGACTCCTTATGCGCGCTGGGGCGATCGCCTCGCGCTCCTCGCCGCCGCGATCCCGATCGTCCTCGCACTCCTCGCCGCCGCCGCGGCACGCCCGCGCCGGACCGAAGCCCGGTAAAATCATCGTTTTTGCGTGCGCTGCGCAGCCCGGAGGCTGCCCGAGACCATGACCACCGAATCCCGACTCGTGAAACCGACCTTCCAGCAAGTCATCCTCACGCTCCAGCACTTCTGGGGCGAGCGCGGCTGCGTGCTGCTGCAGCCCTACGACCTCGAG
>JAKJFB010000482.1 GCA_022705125.1 Pseudomonadota bacterium | reverse complement strand
CGAGCGCGGCCATGTGCTCGGGCGAGTCCCGGCGCGCGAGCAGCCCGCCGTGCACCTTCGGGTGCAGCGTCTTCACGCGCCCGTCGAGCATCTCCGGAAAGCCGGTGTAGGTGCCGACGTCGGTCACCGCGAGACCCGCGTCGGCGATCGCCTTCGCGGTACCACCGGTCGACAGGAGCTGCACCCCGCGGCCGGCGAGCGCGCGCGCGAACTCCACCACGCCGGTCTTGTCCGACACGCTGATCAGGGCGCGGCGCACCGCAACGGTATCCCCGGTATCTTTCATGTTCACAGCATCCCGTAGCGTTTGAGTTTCTTGCGCAGCGTGCCGCGGTTGAGACCGAGCACGGTCGCGGCGAGCGTCTGGTTGTTGCGCGTGTACTTCAGCACCGCCTCGAGCAGCGGCGCCTCGACTTCGGCCAGCACCATGTCGTAGACATCGGTGACCATCTGCCCGTCGAGCTGCGCGAAGTAATTGTCCAGCGCAGCCTCGACGCTCTGGCGCATCGAGCGCGGCTCGGGTTGGCCCGGCGCGCCGCCGGCCTCGCCGGTATGGACCTCGGGGTAGCGGGGCGGCGCGTGGTTGATCTGGTTCATGCTGCCCTGGCCCCCGAGAAATAGTCGCCCAGCGCGGCCAGCTGCGTCGCCGCGGTGTCGAGGCGGTAGAAATCGCGCAGGAAGTCGCGCGCCCCGGCACGCTCGGCAAGGTACCAGCCGACGTGCTTGCGCGCGATGCGCGCCCCCACCGTTTCACCGTAGAAGCCGTGCAGCGTCTCCAGGTGCCCGAGCATCAGTTGCTCGAGGAGCTCGCGCGCAGGTTGTGGCCAGCGCCGCGTCGATCTGTCCGCAGAGCCATGGACGGCCCTGCGCCGCGCGACCGATCATCACCGCGGCCGCGCCGGTATGTTCGAGCACCGCGCGGGCTTTCGCGGCACTGTCGATATCGCCGTTGGCGATCACCGGCAGGCGCACCGCAGCGACGATGTCGCGGATCGTGTCGTACTCGGCGCTGCCCTCGAAGCGACAGGCGCGCGTGCGTCCGTGCACGCTGAGCGCGCGCACGCCACAGTCCTCGGCAATGCGTGCGATGCGCACACCGTTGCGATCGGACGGGCTCCAGCCGGTGCGCATCTTCAGCGTGACCGGTACGTCGGGCACCGCGTTCACCACGGCGTCGAGGATCTCGCCTACCAGCCGCTCGTCACGCAGCAGCGCGGAGCCTGCCGCCTTGCGGCAGACGTTCCTGGCCGGGCAACCCATGTTGATGTCGATGATCCCGGCGCCGCGCGCCGCCTGGCGGCGCGCGCCCTCGGCCATCTGCGCCGGCTCGTTGCCCACGATCTGTACCCAGCGCGGTCCGCCGTGACTGTCGGCCGTGAGGCGTCGCCGCGCGCCCGGTGCGCTCCACAGGCGCGTGTCGGCGGAAACCATCTCGGCGATGGCGAGCCGCGTGCCGAGGCGCACGCAGAGGTGCCGGAACGGATGGTCCGTCACGCCGACCATCGGCGCGAGCACCACGCGAGTGTCGACGCAATGAGAACCGATGCGCAGCAATGAACGCCTCTCGCGGAAAGTGAGCACGGGATTCCCCACAGGGGGGGCGAATGATAGCGGCAGGCTGCGGGTGATTAAAGGGGGAGAGGGAATTGCACCGGCATAGTGGCGTCGCGGCGCGCTGCGGTCCGTGCTCAGCCGGTGGCAGGCGCGGGGCGCACGAACAGGCGGTAGTTGGTGGCGCTGGCGCCGGGGTCGCGGATCTCCAGGTGCACCGCGACGGCCTGGCGTACCGGCATGTCGCCGCGCGGCCACGCCGGCAGGTACTCTGACGGCATGAACACGCGGCCGGCAAGCGCGCGCCCCTGCATGTCGGAGAACACGATTTCCAGCTGCGGCCAGGCCTGCGGATACGCGGCGAGGTTGCTGAGCAGCGCATCGACCAGCAGCACGCCCTCGCGTCCGGGGGCCGGCCTGATCAGGAGTCCGTCGCTGCGGATCAGCGCCGTGTCGCGCGGGCGCGCCAGCGTGCAGCCGAGCAGCGCGCAGGCCGCATCCAGTCGCGGCCGCCAGTCGGGATCGCGCACGAGCCGGTCGCGGTCGTGCCAGGCCAACTGCACGAGCAGCGCCAGCGCGGCGGCGATGCAGCCCAGCATCCAGCCGATGCGCCGCGGTACCGGCGCCGCCCTGGCCGGGGCTCCGATCTCTATCGGCGGCTGCGCCGCGTCGATCGCTGGCGCGTCGAGGGCGGCGACCGTTGCCGCCACTGCGGCGCTGGCCGCGCCATGGCCCTCGGCGAGCGCATCGCTGTCGGTCGGTGCGGCGGGCGGCGCGGCGGATTCCGGCCCCTCGCGCAGCAGGTCGCGGATGTAGCTCTCGTCCAGACCGGCGGGGCCGGGTGCTGGCGTCACGAGGCCGGGTGGCAGGTTCAGTCCGGGTTCGCCCGACACCTGCTGGCGTTCGGCTTCGAACACGTGATCGCAGGCGCCGCAACGTACCAGCCCTGCGGCCGCGCCCAGCTGCGCCGCGGTGACGCGGAACGCGGTCTGGCACCGCGGACAGCGGGTGATCAGCGCGGGCACGGGGCCGGGCGCTCCGTGCGCAGCAGTTCGATGCGGCACCATTCGTCGCGCTGCGCG
>JAKJFB010000481.1 GCA_022705125.1 Pseudomonadota bacterium | reverse complement strand
GGTCGCGGTGTGCCGCACACTGCTGGAGCTCGGCGTGCTGCATCGCGTGGCCGGTGACGAAGAGGGCTTCGTGCGCGGCGGCAACGCAGGCCCGGACAGCCTCCACGACGCGCTCTACGACGTACAGCGGCGGGTTCTAGCCGGTATGCTCGCGGCATCGCGCGGCCCTTCCACATGGCCCGCGGACGAAGCCCCGGCCACGCTCGAGGCGCGGCTCGCCGCTCTGGTTACTGAGCCCGTTCCAGACAGCGACGAAGGCCGACGTACGGCGCTGCGCCACCACCTGGCGCGCCGCCTGCTGGACGACCCGGTGATCTACCTCGACCGCCTCGACGCCGACCAGCGCGCCTACTTCCTGAACCAGCGCGGCACCATGGCCATCCGGCTGTGTGACGCCACCGGGCTGGTCGCCGAACAGCGCGCCGAGGGGCTGGCGCTGGCCGACGAGGACGGCGAACTGACCGACGTGGCGATGCCGGCCGAGGGCACCGAAGCACACGTCACCCTGCTCGTCGCCGAGTTCCTGAGCACGCGCGCGAACAGTCGCGCGAGCTCCGACGAAGTCGCCGCATTCATCGCGGGCGCACGCCAGCGCTTCGGCAGGTTCTGGCGCAAGTCGGCGCGTGAAGCGGGCTCGGAGCAGGAGTTGGCGGCAACCGCGCTCGAACGCCTGCAGCGTCTTCGGCTGCTCGAGCGCGACGGCACCGATGTGCGAACCTTGCCGGCGCTGTCCCGATTTGCCGTCGGCGAGGCCGAGCTCCGCCCATCCACACCCGCTGCCACCGGCAACCTGTTCGATTGAGATACCTCCCCTTGGATACGCTGGATACCCTGCTCGACACCCCGCCCGATCTCCCGTCGGCCGACGTTCGCCCTGCACTGCCGCAGCCGACGCGGGCGCGCTGGCAACCGCTGCGCCTCGGCCTGGTCGAGCTGTTCCACTACGACAGCGAGGAATTCTGGTTCCGCAACGGCCACCTGCTGCTGCGTGGCAACAACGGCACCGGCAAGTCCAAGGTGCTGTCGCTGACACTGCCGTTCCTGTTCGATGCCCAGCTCAAGCCCTCGCGCATCGAACCCGACGGCGATGCCGGCAAGAAAATGGCCTGGAACCTGCTGCTCGGCAAGCTCGACCGCCGCATCGGCTACGCGTGGATCGAGTTCGGCCGTATCGCCGAGGATGGCGAGCCCGCTCATCTGACTCTCGGCTGCGGACTCTCGGCAGCAGCGGCGCGTGCGCAGGTCGATGCGTGGTTCTTCGTTCTCGAAGGGAAACGCATCGGCCAGGACCTGTGGCTCACCAGCCCGGCACGCAACGTGCTCACCCGCGAGCGGCTGAAGGAAGCGCTGCAGGAACACGGTCAGGTATTCGACACCGCCACCGCGTACCGCCGCGCGGTCGACGAGCGTCTGTTCCAGCTCGGCGACGTGCGTTATGCCGCGCTGATGGACACGCTGGTCCAGTTGCGCCAGCCGCAATTATCCAAAAAACCGGATGAAGGCAACCTCTCGGGCGCACTGACCGAGGCGCTGCCGCCGCTGTCGCCCGAGTTGCTGACCGATGTCGCCGACGCGCTCAACCAGCTCGAGGAATACCGCCGCGAGTTGCAGGATTACGAAGCGCTGGCGAAGGCCGTCGGCCAGTTCAACCAGCGCTACCAGCGCTATGCCGCGATCAACGCGCGGCGACAGGCGCGCGGCCTGCGCAGCGCACAGAGCTGCTATGACAGCGCCAGCCGCAGCCTCAACGAGGCCCGCGCTGCCTGGCAGGCCGCGCAGCACGCAGAAGTGCAGGCGAAGAACCGCCTCGATGCCGCTGACGCCGCATTGCTCGCCGGCCGCACCCGGCTCGACCAGTTGCAGTCCGACCCGGCAATGAAGGACGCGAACCGTCTGAACCAGGCCGAGCGCGACGCCGCGGCGCGGGCTGTCGACCTCGACGATGCCACGCGCATGAATGCCGAGGCGGCCACCCGCCTCGAGCGCGAACATCAGGCCCTGGAGGAACGCGACGCGCGCCGCAAGCAGGCCGAGGATGCCCTCGCTACGGCGCGCGAGGACGTCGCCGGGGCGGCGTTTGCCGCCGGCATTGGCGAACCGTGGCGAACCAATCCGCTGGCGGCGCTGCCGGCGGCCGAATTGGCAACGCTCGACGACCTGCCGCTCGTCACCGGCCGAAGTGCGCTGCGCCAGACCATGCTCGATCGGCGCGAACAACTCGCCCTGGTGCAGCGCCGCGTCAGGGACGTGGCGCAGGCCGAGGCCACGCTCGCAGTCAAGCAAGAATCCCGCGACGAACGCCACGACGAAACCGAGGCCGCGGCGACCCGGCGCAGCGCGGCCGACGCCGCCGTCGAGACGCAAGGCAACCTCGTCGTCGAGGCCTGGCAGCAGCACTTCGCGAACCTGCGGGTGTTGCAGGTGGATGAGTCGCCCCTTCCCGACCTGGCCTCGTGGGTCGCCAATCTGCAGGGCGACAATCCCGCTCGCGCCGCCTTGTCGCACGCCCAGCAGCGCAGCGCCGACGACCTGGCGCAGCAGCGCGCCGGTCATCGCGCGGCAAGGCAGACGCTGCGCGACGAGCAGGCGATGCTGCGTGACGAGCATGAGCGGCTCGCGCAGGGCGAAGACGCC
>JAKJFB010000480.1:2368-2641 GCA_022705125.1 Pseudomonadota bacterium | reverse complement strand
TTTTAGACAGGCAATGAAATGGCGCAAAAAACGGCATGAAGAGTTGGGCGCGTGGTTAAAATATTATCTGATAAGGACGGGGCGCAGCACAAAGGACTAACAACCATGCCCTATGCGATTGACAAACGAGCTTAATGGCAAGCTGCTCAGGCCAGCCAGGACGGTGAACATTCGTAGCTGGTGCGATGCCCGGCATCTACGCCTGATGAGTCTATAGAGATGAAACTGCCGAGACGATAGATTTATCGGCAGTCGCGTAGCGGACTCCTGGCC
>JAKJFB010000480.1:610-2358 GCA_022705125.1 Pseudomonadota bacterium | reverse complement strand
TGATGAATGAGGTTGCTGGAATACGAGAGACTTACAGCGAGTGGGCGGCGCGCAACGGCATGATCACCGATGGCGGGCTAGACGAACAGCGGGGCGCAGCGCCGCCGAAAGCCAAGAAGGAGTGACGCCATGCCCTACACGACCGACACAGTACCGAAGCACGTTCCGCCCGCGCAGGCGAAGAAGTGGGTGGGCGCATGGAACGGCGCGTATGACCAGTGCCGGGCGAAGGGCGGCGAGCAGGAGAAATGCGAGACGTATGCATTCCGGGTGGCAAACGCCCTGCTCAAAGAGGGCGAAAGCGGGGGCACGATGGGGAAGGTGGACAGCAAGACGCTGGTCTTTGTGGAAACGCTCGACTTGGCCGAAGCGGTCATTGACAACGACGCGCAGACGGTACGCCAGCGCATCATCCGCCCAGGGCGCAGCGCCAACGGGCGTGTGTACGGCGCGGACGTGTTGCAGCGGGCGACGGCGCTCTTTGAGGGCGTCAAGACGTTTGCGGATCACCCGTCGGCGGGCGAGAGGCGCGACCGCCCGGAGCGCAGCGTACGCCAGATTACCGGCTGGCTGGATGGCGTTGAGTACCGCGAAGACGGTATCTATGCGGTGCGCCATTTCACGCGCAACCATGCCGGGCAGGACATGTGGGCGCTGGTGCGCGACATCGTGGAAGGGCGCGCGCCGGCCACGCTGCTCGGTGGCAGCATCAACGCCGTGGGGCGGGCCAGCAAGGGCGATGATGGCGACCTGATTGTCGAGAGCATCGAGGCCGTGCACAGCGTGGATGACGTGACCACGCCGGCGGCGGGCGGCGGGTTCCTGCCGCTTGTGGCGGGCGCGGACGACCTGACGGCGCAGCTACTGAGCGCGCTGACTTACGATGAGTTTATCGCGGCAAGGCCGGAGTTTGTGGAGCGGCTGAAGCGAGAGCAGAAGGCCGTTCGGCAGACGGAAGCGGTGGCTACCGCGTTGAATGAGAGGGATCAGGCGCGCGTTGCCCTGGTCGAAGCCGAAGGACAGATGAAGGCACAGGCGGACAAGGTGACTGCACTAGAGGCCGAACTTGCCAAGCTGCGCGGCGAACTGGCGCGTAAGGGGCTAGAGGTCGAGCTAGAGCGGGCGTTTCGCAAAGTGGCGCTTCCCGTCCCTATCGAAAACGAATTGCGTGAGGAAATCGCGGCGAGCGACCCAGCCCGCTGGCTGGACATTGTGCAACGCGGGGCGCGCATGGTGGCGCTCGGCGGAGCGAAGTCCGGCCCGGCAGTGAAGGGCGCGCCCCGGCTGGTGCAGGAAGCGGCCACGGTTGCCCTGCCCACGACGCCGGGGCCGATCAACATTGACGAGGTACGCTCGGTAGACGATTTCCTGGACGCTATCCGCAAGCGCCAGCAAGGAGGTTAGCATGGCGGTAGCAGCTTCAGCTATCTTTGCCAGTACACCGGCGCAGGAGGGCATGTATCTGCCCCTTCCTGCATCGGGTACGGCACATGAGATCAATCCGGGCGATTATGTCTCGTGGTCGGGCAACTATATCATTGCCACGCACACGGGCATAGCGTCCTGGAAGGCGTCGGGTGTGGGCATCGCCTGCACGCGCAATCCTGCAAGGGACTGGGCGGGCCGGCTTGTCATCAACTCGGCGGTTATCGTGGCGACGCGCGGCACGTTCGCTGTGTCGGCGGCGTTCTCTGGCAAGCCGCTCTATGGCGTGCTGGCCGGGCCGGTCATGACTGGCTCTGGCGTTA
>JAKJFB010000480.1:0-506 GCA_022705125.1 Pseudomonadota bacterium | reverse complement strand
GGCGGCAGCGCCGGTTCCTGCTGTGGCGACGGTGTTCGAATGGGCGGATACTGGCCCTGCCGGTACGGGTCAACTCGGCATCTGGCTCTGGCCGCGTAATGCGGACTACTATTAGGGGGTGCTGAGATGACACTTGACCGCGCACTCGTGACCAAGATTCTCGAAGGGGGCCGCGTTGAAGAGCGCGTGCTCGAATCCAGGCCGCTGACCATCACCGAGGACATGATCCCGTTCCCGCGTGACCGTCATGGGCGGCGTACTGTTGACCCTGACAAGGTCGAACTTCCCTGACCTGCTGCGGCAGGGGCTGAACTTCATCTCAATGCAGTCCTACGCGATGGAGCCGGTCGTCTACCCGCAGTTGGTGGGGCCGGAAGTTACGTCCAGCAAGCATCAGGAGGAGTACCTGCTCGACGCCGCGATGGGCACTGCGCCCGTTGTGGAGGAGGGCCAGGACTATCCTGAGGCGGCGCTGGCTCTGGAAGCCGGGAAGATCGTCAAGAACT
>JAKJFB010000047.1 GCA_022705125.1 Pseudomonadota bacterium | reverse complement strand
CCAGTTGCGTGCCGCCGCGCGTCGCGCTGGCGCGCTGAATCCGTGACGCGAAGGCCCATGCCGCCCGATCCCGCCACCGTGACCACGTTTTACCTCGAGATGCGCGCACCCGCCGAGCTGCGGCCCGCGAGCGGCCGCGACGCGCTCGCGGTGCGCGAGTGCGAGATCCCGCAGTTCGAGCTGAACCGCTTCCTGTACCGTTTCGTCGGCGCCGCGTGGGAATGGACCGACAAGCTGGGCTGGAGCGACGCGCAATGGCGGGCCTGGGCCGAGGATCCGGCGCTGCGCACCTGGGTTGCGTATCACCGCGGTTCGCCCGCGGGCTATTTCGAGCTGCACAAGCAGCCCGGCGACGCCGTCGAGATCGCGTATTTCGGGCTCGCGCAGGCGTTCATCGGCCGCGGTTTCGGCGGCGAGCTGCTCACGCGCTGCATCGGGTGCGCGTGGGAGTGGGGCGCCTCGCGCGTGTGGGTGCACACCTGCTCGCTCGACCACCCCGCGGCGCTGGCGAACTACCGCGCGCGCGGCATGCGGCTCTATCACCGGGAAATCCACCCTCGCAAAGGCATCGAGACATCATGAAATCCAGGCCGCGCCGTTCGGCGCTCTACATGCCCGGTTCCAACGCGCGCGCGCTCGACAAGGCGCGCACGCTGCCGGCCGACATGCTGATCCTCGACCTCGAGGACGCCGTGGCGCCCGAGCGCAAGCCCGCGGCGCGCCAGCAGGTGCGCGAGGCGATCGCCGCGGGCGGCTACGGCAGGCGCGAACTGCTGGTGCGCGTCAACGCGCTCGACACGCCGTGGGGCGCAGAGGACCTGCGCGCCTTCGCCGGCGCGGGCGCCGACGGCATCGTGCTGTCGAAGGTCGCCTCGCCCGCGGACGTGCTGCAGGCCGTGCGGATACTCGAGGCGAGCGGCGCACCGGATTCGCTCGCGCTGTGGTTCATGGCCGAGACCGCGCGCTGCATCCTGCACATCGACGCGATCGCCGGCGCGCACCCGCGCCTCGCCGGCATCCTGCCCGGTACCTCTGATCTCGCGCACGAGCTGCGCGTGCGTCACACCGCGGACCGGCTCGGCTTCATCGCCGCGCTGAACCTCTGCGTGCTGGCGGCGCGCGCGCACGGGCTCGACGTGCTCGACGGCGTGCACCTGGATCTCGAGGACGACGCCGGGCTGCGCCGGGCCTGCGAGCAGGGGCGCGACCTCGGCTTCGACGGCAAGACCCTGATCCATCCGCGCCAGCTCGAGGCGGCCAACGCGGTGTTCGCGCCGGCGGCGGACGAGATCGATCGCGCGCGCGAGATCATCGCCGCCTGGCGCGAGGCCAGCGCGCGCGGCAGCGCCCTGGTGGTGATCGGCGGCAAACTGGTGGAGAACCTGCACGTGGCCGAGGCCGAGCGCCTGCTCGCGGTGGCCGAGGCGGTGGCGCAGATGGGGTGGTAGGGCGATCTACTCGTGGCGCAGCGCCTGGATCGGGTCGAGCCGAGCGGCGCGGCGCGCCGGGAAGTAGCCGAACACCACGCCGATCATGGCGGAGAAGGCGAAGGACAGCAGGTTGACGCCCGGGTCGAACACGAAGGGCAGCGACATCATGTTCGCCAGCGCGAGGGAGGCTCCCGCGGCCAGCACGATGCCCGCCAGCCCGCCGAGGGATGCCAGCACCACGGCCTCGATCAGGAACTGCAGCAGCACCTCGCGCTCCAGCGCGCCGATCGCAAGCCGTATGCCGATCTCGCGCGTCCTCTCGGTCACCGACACCAGCATGATGTTCATGATGCCCACGCCGCCCACCAGCAGGCTCACGGCGGCCACGGCGCCCAGCAGCGCGGTCAGCGTGCGGGTGGTGCCGGTCAGCGCCTCCATCAGCTGACGCGGGTCCATGACCATGAAATCGTCGGACTCGTTGCGCCCGATGTTGCGCCGCTCGCGCATGATCACCGATATCTGGTCCTTGACCCGGTCGATCGAGGCGCCGTCGCGCACCGAGACCATCAGGAAGCTCACGTCCTGCGAGCCGCTGATGCGCCGCTGCACGGTGCGCAGCGGCATGATGAGCGTGTCGTCCTGGTCGCGGCCCATCGTGGACTGACCCTTGGGCGCCAGCAGCCCGATCACCTGACAGGAGAACTGCTTGACGCGCATCCGGCTGCCGGTCGGATCCTCGCCGGCGAACAGTTGCTTGCGGATGGTTTCGCCGATCACGCACACGGCCGCGCCGGCGCGCTGTTCGGCCGGACTGAAGAAGCGCCCCTGCGCTAGGCTCCAATTGTTCGCGGCGAAATAGTCCGTGGTCGCTCCGGTCGCCGAGGTGGACCAGTTGCCGGCATTGCGCACCACGGTCACGCTGGCGTTCACCACCGGCACCACGGCCACGGCATCGCGCAGTTGCTGCGCGAGCGCCTCGGCGTCGGCGACGCGGAAGTTGGGCGCGCCTTCCGGGGGACCCATGCGCCGGCCCGGGCGCACCGTCAGCAGGTTGCTGCCCATGTTGCCGATCTGGTCCTGGATCGAGCGCGTGGCGCCGTTGCCGAGCGTGACCATCGTGATCACCGCGGATACGCCGATCACGATCCCGAGCACGGTCAGGAAGGAGCGCATCAGGTTGCGGCGGATGGCGCGCAGCGCGAGCAGCAGGGCGTTCAGCAGCATCAGCCGTGCGCTCCGTTGCGGGTGTCGGATTCGACCAGGCCGTCGACGATGCGGATGACGCGCCCGGCGTAGGCGGCGATGTCCGCCTCGTGCGTGACCATCAGCACCGTGATGCCCTGCTCGCGGTTCAGTCGTGTCAGCAGCTGCATGATCTCGTGCCCGGTGCGCGTGTCGAGATTGCCGGTGGGCTCGTCGGCGAACAGGATCACGGGATCGGTCACGATGGCGCGCGCGATCGCCACGCGCTGCTGCTGCCCGCCCGAGAGTTCCGCGGGCGTGTGCCTTTCGCGGTCCGCGAGGCCCACCGCGGCCAGTGCCCTGCGCGCCAACTGGTGGCGATGCGCCGCCGCTTCGCCGCGGTAGAGCAGCGGCAGCTCGACGTTCTCCAGCGCCGAGGTGCGACCGAGCAGGTTGAAGCCCTGGAACACGAAGCCGATGAATCTGCGCCGCAGCAGCGCGCGCTGGTTGCGCGAGAGCGACTCGACCGGCACGCCGCGGAACAGGTAGCTGCCGGCCGTGGGCAAATCCAGGCAGCCGAGGATGTTCAGCGCGGTGGACTTGCCCGAGCCGCTCGGGCCCATCAGCGCGACGAACTCGCCCTGCTCGATGCTGAATCCCACGCCGCGCAGCACCTGCACGTCCAGCTCGCCGTCGTGCCATAGGTCTTGACGATGCCCTCGAGCCGTAGCAGCGGCGCGCGCGCCTCGCTCACGCGGGCTTCTCCACGCGCTCGGTGACGACCTGCATGCCCTCGTGCAGCGTGTCGCCGCTCACCTCGGTGCTGGTGCCGTCGCTGGCGCCCGTGCGCACCGGCAGTTGCACCGGCACGCCGTCGCGCAGGATCCAGAGCCGCGGCGCGTCGTTGCGCGCTGCACCGTTGGCCGGCTGCACCGTCGCGCGCGGCGGTCGCGGCATCAGGCTGCCGACAACGCCCCGGCGCGGCTGCGCCGCGGGTGTCGCCGCCGGCGGCGTGAAACGCAGCGCGGCGTTCGGCACCAGCAGCACCTGCTCGCGCCGCTGCGTGGTGATCTCGGCCGTGGCGGTCATGCCGGGGCGCAGGCTCAGGTCGTCGTTGTTCACGGTCAGCACGGTCTTGTAGGAGATCACGCCTTCCGCTTCCTGGGAGCCGAAGCCCACGCGCGTGATGGTCGACGGGTATTCGCGCCCCGGCCAGGCATCGACGGTGAAGGTGGCCTGCTGGCCCTGCGCCACCTGGCCCACGTCGGCCTCGTCGACGTCGACCTCGAGCTTCATCTGCGTGAGGTTCTCGGCCAGCGTGAACAGCACCGGCGCCTGCATCATCGCGGCAACGGTCTGGCCGGGCTCGATCTGGCGCGTCAGCACGATGCCGTTGATCGGCGAGCGGATCGAGGACAGCTCGATGTTGGTCTCGTCGACGCCCACGGCCGCGCGCCACTGCTCGACCGCGGCTGCCGTGCTCGCCGCCGCGGCCTCGGCGCGCTTCAACGTCGCGCTCGCGGCGTCGAGCTCGGCCTGCGAGGGCACCTTGCCGCCGGAGAGCTCGGCGACGCGACGCAGGCGCGCCAGGTTCGCGCGCGCCTCGTCCACCGAGGCCTGCGCCTCCAGCACCTGTGCCCGGGCCGAGGCGAGCGAGGCGCGCGACTGCGTCAGCTGGTTCTGGAGCTTCGTGGTATCGAGTCGGGCCAGTTCCTGGCCCGTGGTCACGATGTCGTTGTCGTCGACGAACACCGCCTCGATGGTGCCCGAAAGCTCGCTGCCCACGTCCACCTGGTTGGTCGGCTGCAGGTTGCCGGTGGCCGACACCGTCACGAGGAGATCGCCCCGCCGGATGGCCTCGGTGCGGTACTCGACGGCACCGTCGCCGTCGCGGGCGAGCCAGAGCATCGCGCCGGCGAGCACCGCGACCCCGATGCCGGCGAGCGCCCGGAGCCGGCGCCGGCCGTGCCCGTGCGGGACGTCGGAGAGGATCTGCGCGAGCGCGTCGGCCCCGCCCGTTGCTTTGCTCATCGTGTGCTCGTTTGCGGGGGTTCGGGTGGTTCGTGGATCCAGCCGCCGCCGAGCGCCTTGTAGAGGCGCACGATCGCGCCCGCGCGTTCGGCGCTGGCGACGGCGAGGCTGCTCTCGGTGACCAGTTGCGTGCGCTCGGCGACCAGCAGCGTCGCGAAATCGATCAGCCCGCTTTCGTACTGCACGCGCGCGAACATCGCCGCATTGCGCGCGGCCTCGACCGCCGCGCCGAGCGCGGCCTGCTGGCGCTGCGTGCCGGCGAAGGCGGCGAGCGCGTTCTCGGTCTCCTCGAGCGCGCCGAGCACCGTGGCCTCGTAGGCCGCGAGGGCCTGCTCCTGCTGGGCGCTGCGGATCTCGACCTGCTGGCGCAGGCGCCCGCCATCGAACAGCGGCGCGGCCAGCTGGCCGGCCCACGACCAGGCGTCGGCGTCGCTCGCGTCGAGGCCGCTGGCGGTGTTCGACTGCAGCCCGAGGGTGCCGCTCAACGACAACGAGGGATAGCGCGCGGCCTCGGCGGCCCCGATACGCGCGGTGGCCGCGGCGAGATTGCGCTCGGCCACGCGCACGTCCGGTCGTTCGCGCAGCGCCTCGGCGGGAATCCCGACGGCGAGTCGCACCGGGGGCGCCGGAATGGGCGCGGCGCCGGTGATCTGCGCGTCGAGCGTGCCGGGTGCGCGCGCGAGCAGCACCGCGATGCGGTTGAGCGCCTCGCCGAGGCTGGTCTCGAGCACCGGTACCTCGGCGCGGGTCTGTTCCAGGTTCGCGCGCGCCTGCTCGGCGTCGAGCGCGCTGTCGAGCCCTGCGCTCGCGCGCCATGCCGTGAGCTGCGCGGTGTCGGACAGGGTCTCGAGGTTGCGCCGCGCGATGCGCAGGCGTTCCTGCAGCGCGCGCACATTGATGTATTCCAGCGCCACCTCGGCGGCGAGCGTGACCTGCACGTCGCGCAGGCTCGCCGCGCTGGCTTCCATGTCGGCCTGGGCCGCCTCGTTGGCGCGCCGCACGCCGCCGAACAGGTCGGCCTCCCACATCGCATCGAAGCCGGCCTGGTAGAAACTGCTGGCGCGGCTGCTGCCGTAGGAACCGCTGCCGCGGCTGCGCGAGTGCGAGGCCGCGGCGTTCACGCCGGGGTACCAGTCCGCGGCGGCCTGGGCGCGCAGCGCGCGCGCCTCGCGCAGCCTGGCGCGCGCCTGGCGCACATCGGTGTTCGCGGCGAGTGCGTGCTCGATCAGCGCGGCGAGCGTCGTGTCGCCGAACTGCGCCCACCACCGCGCGAGCGAGGCGGCATCGTTCGCGCCCGCCGACAGGCCCTCGCCCAGCGGCGTCTGCCAGGCCGCGGGTGCGGCGGTTTCGGGCGCGACGTAGTCGGGCCCGACGGTGCAGGCGGCGAGCAGCGTGGCGAGCGCCGGCGCCATGGCCAGCGCGCCCATGGTGCGTGGCGGCATCGCACGGTGTGGTCGGGCTGCGTCGTCAGCTTGCATGCAAGGTCGTGCTCGTCTCGTCGGGGGCGGCGAGGATCGGACGCGCGCATACCGCGCTTTCCTTCGCCGGGGTGCGCATGGCGCGGCTCGCTGCCTCAGGGGGCATTGACGCTGATCCGGTCTTGGTCCGGATCGGGCGTCTCGGCGCGCCAGCGCACGGAGCCGAACGGCCGCTCGAGCCGCCGGCGCACGCGCACGCCGGCATCGGAGGCGTGGTAGGCATCGGCCCGGGCCTGCAATTCCCGGTCGGCCTGCGTGAAGCGGCTGCGCAGGCGCAGATAGTCGCCCCAGGTCGGCAGATGGTAGCGCTCGGTCCAGAGCGCGGGGTCGGCGATATCGCGCGAGATCGACCAGTCGAAGCCGCCGTTGCGCAGCCGCACACGCTGCAGCTTCTGCATCACCTCGTAGAACTGGCGGGCGTCGGCGGGATCGACCCGGTACTCGATCTCGATGACGATCGGGCCGCTGCGCGCGGTGATCGCGAGGGCGACCTCGGGCTCGCTCCCGATATCGACCATCTCGACCTCGGCGAGCGACACGGCGGGCATCGGCAGGACGAAGCCGATCAGCAGCGTCAGGATCAGCAGGACTCCCGATGCGACGAGCGCGCCGCCCACGCCCCATTCGCCGGCGGCCTGTCCCCACAACCAGGCGCCGAGCGCGATCCCGCCCGTCAGCGAGGCGTTGAACAGCGACAGTGCCCGCGCCATCACCCAGCGCGGGGCGGAGAGTTGCACCGCGACATTCAGCAGCGAGATGAGCAGCATGTTGGCCGCGCCTGCCACCAGCATCACCGCGCCGGTGAGCAGCAGGCTGTGGCTCAGCCCGACGATGAGCACCATCAGGCCCGCGATGCTCGCGCAGAGGCGCACCGCATGTTCGCCCTTCAGCCGCTCCCGGACCTGGCCGATGAGGAGCGCGCCGATCACCGCGCCAACGCCGCTCGCGCCGAGCAGCAGGCCGAAGGTGTTGGCGTCGCCGTCGAGCAGGTCGCGTGCGACGAGCGGGGTGAGTGCCGCGATCGAGGCGCTCGCGGCCCCGAAGACGAAGGCGCGCACCAGCACGGTGCGGATCTGGGGCGAATGCCGCGCATAGCGCGCACCCGAGACGATGGCGCGGTGCATGCGTTCGGGCGGAAGCCGCCCGGGAACCTGCTCGCGCCGCCACAGGAAGAACGCGCCGAGCAGCGGCAGGTAGAAGACGGCGTTGATCGCAAACGCGGCCGTTGCCCCCGCCGCGAGCACGATCATGCCGCCGAGCGCGGGGCCGAAGCTGCGGGCGATGTTGTAGCTGATCGAGCCCAGCGCGATAGCCGCCGGCAGATGCTCGGGCCTGACCTGCTCGCTGATCGAGGCCTGCCATGAGGGTCCGTAGAGCGCGACCCCGGTACCGATGAGCGAGCAGAAGACGAGCAGCAGCCAGGGGCTGGTGAACCCGGACCACGAGAGCACCGTGAGCGTGGCCGCGCTGAGGGTGGCGAAGCCGAGCCCCGTCATCGCGATCCTGCGCCGGTCGAACATGTCGGCGATCGCACCGCCCGGCACCGAGACGAGCATCAGCGGCAGCATCAGCGCCGTCTGCACCAGCGCGACCATCTCGGCCGAGGTCGTGAGCCGGGTCATCTCCCAGGCGGCGGCGACGCCGAGGATGAGCTGGCCGAAGTTCGACAGCAGGCTCGTCGACCAGATCCTGCGGAAGGTGCGTTCGCGCAGCGGCTCGAACGGTCCCCAGCTCGGGGCGGGCGGAAGGCTGTCCGCGACTGTCACTATTCCTGTTCCCCTGTCGAATCCACGAGCAGACCCGCCGCCGCGCGATGAAACGGCGACCGGCGGGATCGATGAAACCGTGCCGGCCGCCAGTCGCGCGGGCGCGGAAGGCGGGTGTCTTGTCGGGAGGCATGGTCGCACGGGGGCCCGTATCGAGGCCAGCGCGATGCCGCCTCCGGGAAGCCGGCGCGCCACGGTGGCAGCGCGCTCAACGCTGCCGCGCAGACTCCGGGTCGTGGCGCGCCGGCACGTCCGCCTCCTGCAGCGGCAGGCACACGCGCACCAGCAGGCCGCCGAGCGGGCTGCGCAGCAGTTCCATCTCGCCGTGATAGGCCGCCACGATGTCGCTGACGATACCGAGCCCCAGGCCGTGGCCCTCGACCTGTTCGTCGAGGCGCTTGCCGCGTGCCAGCGCCTCGGCGTGGCGCCCCTCGGCGATGCCGGGACCGTCGTCCTCGAGCTCGATCCGGACCTGGCGCGGCCCGGGCCCGATGCGCAGTCGCACCGCACTGCGCGCCCACTTGCAGGCGTTGTCGAGCAGGTTGCCCAGCAGTTCCAGCATGTCGTCGCGCTCCAGCGCCAGCGCCCCGGCGGGTGCCTGCCATTCGACGTCCAGTTCGCGTCCGTGCGCGCGGCGCACGCTGTCGATCAGCAGCGGCAGGTCCTCGCGCGGCGTGAAGCGTTCCGCGCCGATGGTTTCGGCGGCAGTGCGGGCGCGGCCCAGTTCGCGCGCGATGCGGTGCTGCATCTGCGCGAGCTGCGCCTGCAGTTGCGCGCGCAGCGGCGGCTCGGCGCGCTCGCTCGCGCTCACGAGCACCGCGAGCGGCGTCTTCAGCGCATGCCCCAGGTTGCCGAGCGCGTGGCGCGAGCGCGCCAGCGACTGGCGCGTGTGCGCGAGCAGGCGGTTGATCTCGGCAATCAGCGGCGCGAGCTCGGGCGGCGCCGGCGTCTCCAGCAGCTCGCGCCGCCCGCGCTGCAGTTCCTGCAGCTGCCGGCTGGCCTGATGCAGCGGCTGCAGCGCGCGCCGCATCCACCAGCGCTGCACCCAGGTCAGCAACAGCAGCGCCGTGACGCCCAGCCCGAGCAGCAGCAGCCCGATGCGCCCGAACTGCGCGAGCAGCGGCGCCACGTCGGCCGCCACCGTCACCGAGATCGCCGTGCCGTGGCGGCGGTAATCGAGGCGCAGACACAGCAGCCGCTGTCCTTGCGGGCCATCGAGCAGTCCCGGCGCGGCACCCGCGGCCGCGGGCTCCGGCAGCTCGGCATCCCACAGCGAACGCGAGCGCCAGCGCGTGTCGCCGATCGTGACCACGAAATAGCGCCCCGACAATGGCCGCTCGTAGGCCGGCGACAGGCGTGTGCGGTCGAGTTGCAGGCCCTGCGGGCCCGGCGTGATCGCGGCGAGCACGCCGCGCGCGTCGTCTTCCAGTATTTCCAGCGCGTATTGGCGCAGCGCGCGCTCGAACAGGGCGGTGGCGACCACCGCGAGCGCCAGCGCGGTGGCGAGCAGGCTCGTCACCAGGCCGAGGCTCAGTTGCCGCGCCATCGAGGTGCGGCGCATTCAGTTGCTGCCCGTGAAGCAATAGCCCTGGCCGCGGCGCGTCTCGATGACCTCGCGCCCGAGCTTGCGCCGCAGGCGGTTGACCAGCACTTCCAGCACATTGCTGTCGCGCCCGGTTTCGCTGTCGTAGAGATGCTCCTCGAGCTGGGTGCGCGACAGCACGCGGCCGGGATTCAGCATGAAACAGCGCAGCAGGCGGAACTCGGCGCCGCTCAGCGCCACCGCCGTGCCGTCGCGCTCCACGAACTGGCGTTGCTCGTCCAGCGCGAGCGCGCCGACCACGAGCCGCGGCGCATTGGTCTGGCCGTGGCGCCGGCGCAGCAGCGCCTGCAACCGCAGCAGCAGTTCGTCGGGATGAAAGGGCTTGGCGAGATAGTCGTCGGCGCCGGCGCGCAGGCCCGCTATGCGGTCGGCGAAGCTGTCGCGCGCGGTCAGCACCAGCACCGCCAGCGGCAGGCCCGCCGAGCGCCAGTCGCGCAACACCTCGAGGCCGTTGCGCCCGGGCAGCCCGAGGTCGAGCACCGCGACGTCGTAGTTCTCGTCGCTGGCGCGCACGCTGGCGTCGCGCCCGTCGGCGAGCCAGTCCACCGCGTAGCCCGCCTGCTTCAGGCGCGGCATCAGTTCGTCGGCCAGCGCCACGCTGTCCTCGACCAGCAGGACGCGCATCAGTCCTCTTCCTCGTCCTGCAGCAGCTCGCCGCTGCGCGCATCGAACTCGAGCTCGCGCACCTGGCCGTCCGCGCCGAGTATTTCCAGCTCGTAGATCAGCCGCTCGTGCTTGCGCTCGAGCTCGGCCTCCAGCAGCGTGGCGCCGGGGTGGCGCTCGCGCACCCGCGCGAGCAGCGACTCCAGCGGCTGCAGCGCGCCGCTGCGCCGCAGTGCCAGCGCCTCGTCATGGCCGATATCGTCGGCGCCGGTCGCGCCCGCCGCAAGGGCGAGGGCGACCGGCAACACGAGTCCCAGCGCGCGCACGGGCTTTCAGTCGTCCTTGCGGTCCGACAGCACCGCACCGGTGGCGGCATCGACGTCGACGTCCCACTCCTGGCCGGCGGCGTCGCGCAGCTCCACCTTGTAGACGTACTTGCCGTACTCGTTCTCGAGCTCGGTTTCGCCGATGGTGGCATCCGGGTGCGACGCGAGCGCCGCGGCATTCAACTGCTCGAAGGGCTTGATGACACCGGCATTCAGCAAGTCGACGGCCTTGTCCGGGCCGATGTCGTCGCCGGCGCGCGCGAGGCCGGCGGCGGCAGCGAAGGAAGCGCAGGCGATGAGTGCGATGATCTGCTTCATGGTGAACTCCTGAGGTTGGCGTGGTTGCCTCGGTGACAACGTGGCCAGACTACGAGAGGAAGCTTAACCGAATCTGAATGCGAGCCGGCTCAGGTTTGCAGCGGCGGCGCCTCGGCGAAGCGCGCCAGCACGTCGCGCGTCATCGCATCCGCCAGTTCGCGCTCCTCCATGAATACCGAGCAGGCCGGCTCCGCGCGCAGCAGCTCGGCCTCGGCGTCGTCGTGCACGCGCACCAGTGCCGGCAAGTCGGGCCTGAGCGTGTGCGCGATCCCGAGCATCTGCCGCGCGCGCACGAAGTCGGCCGCGGCGATCACCAGCATCCGCGCGCGCACCACGTGAGCCTGGATCAGCACCGACGGATCGGCCGCGTCGCCCGCCACGGCGGGAATGCCGCGCGCGCGCAGCGACTCCACGACCTCGCGGTTCTGGTCGGCCACCACGGTCGGTATGCCGGCCGCGGCCAGCGCCTTGCCGATGCGCCGCCCCACGCGCCCGTAGCCCACGATCAGCACGTGCCCGGTGAGCCGCTCGGCGTCCACGCTCGCGGGGATCTCCGCGAGCGGATCGGCGCGGCGCTCGAACAGGCGGGCCAGCCGCGAGCGCTCGCGGATCCAGACCTGCAGCGGCTCGATGGCGCCGAACAGCAGCGGGTTCAGCGCGATGGAGATCAGCGCGCCGGCGAGTATCAGGCTCTGTCCCTCGACGGGCAGCAGTCCGAGCACGACGCCCAGGCCCGCGAGGATGAACGAGAACTCGCCGATCTGCGCCAGGCTGGCCGAGACCGTGAGCGCGGTATTGAGCGGGTAGCGGAACGCGAGCACGATCACGAAAGCGGCCACCGACTTGCCGAGCAGGATGATGCCGACCACCGCGAGCACGTGCAGCGGCTCCTCGATGAGCATCTGCGGGTCGAAGAGCATGCCCACCGAGACGAAGAACAGCACCGAGAACGCGTCGCGCAGCGGCAGCGTCTCGCCGGCGGCGCGGTGGCTCAGCGCCGACTCGCGCAGCACCGTGCCGGCGAAGAAGGCGCCGAGCGCGAAGGACACGCCGAAGATCGCGGCGGCTCCCCAGGCGATGCTGATCGCGGCCGCGATCACGCACAGCGTGAACAGCTCCTGGGAGCCGGTGCGCGCGACCTGCCACAGCAGCCACGGGAACACGCGCCTGCCGACCACGAGCATCAGCCCCACGAAGGCCGCGACCTTGCCGATCGTGACCAGGAACGGGACCAGCAGCCCGTCCTGCGCGGTGTCGCCCTGGGTGCCGCCGAGCCAACCCGCGAGCGGCGGCAGCATCACCAGCACCAGCACCATCAGCAGGTCTTCGACAATCAGCCAGCCAATCGCAATGCGCCCGCGATGGGTTTCGAGCAGGCGTCGTTCCTCCAGCGCCCGCAGCAGGACTACGGTACTGGCGACCGACAGGCACACGCCGAAGATCAGGCCTGATCCCCAATGCCAACCCGCAAGCCAGGCGAGCA
>JAKJFB010000479.1:2251-2642 GCA_022705125.1 Pseudomonadota bacterium | reverse complement strand
AGGGGGCGCGCTTCAGCTATCGGACTGCGAGCGTCCTCGTATGATTTCCGCGGCCTTCTCCGCGATCATCACCACCGGCATCGCGGTATTGCCGCCGATCATGTGCGGGATCACCGAGGCGTCCACCACGCGCAGTCCCTCGAGACCGCGTACGCGCAGCCGCTCGTCCACCACGGCCAGTTCGTCCTGGCCCATGCGGCAAGTGCCCACCGAGTGGTAATCGGCTTCGGCTTTCTGGCGGATGAAGGCATCGAGATCGGTGTCGCTCTGCACGCTGGGCCCCGGCTCCAGCTCTTCGCCGCGCAGCGCGTCGAAGGCCTTCTGCGCGAACACCTCGCGGGCGACGCGCACGGCTTCGCGTGCGAGGCGGCGGTCGGATTCGGCGGCGAGG
>JAKJFB010000479.1:0-2241 GCA_022705125.1 Pseudomonadota bacterium | reverse complement strand
TCTCGGGGCGGATCACGTTGGTGTGCGCCGCAAAGCCATGGTGCGGCGAGAGCTCGCGACCGTTGTTGGCGTAGAGCGCCATCACAAGCAGCAGCTTGAGGTCGGGCTCGGCCAGCGCGGGATTGGATTTCACGAAGGCGCAGGCCTCCATGCCCGGATCGCCGAGCGGTCCGCCGCCCGATGCCAGGTAGCGTGCGAGTGCCAGCGCGCCGTGCCAGGGCTTGAAGTACTTGAACAACGAGATCGGCCGAAGCGAGCGGTACTTCACGACCACCGCGAGGTGATCCTGCAGTCCTTCGCCGACGCCCGGTAGCTCGTGCCGCACCGCGATGCCGTGCGCGCGCAGCGCATCGCCGGCGCCGATGCCCGAGAGCATCAGCAGTTGCGGCGAGTTGATCGCGCCGCCGCAGAGCAGTACCTCGCGCGCTGCGTGTGCCCGCTCGAGATGGCCCCTGCGCAGGTATTCGACGCCGGTTGCGCGTTGACCCTCGAGCAGGATGCGCGTGGCGTGCGCGCCGGTCAGCACCGTGAGGTTGGGTCGGTGCCGTGCAGGCCGCAGGTAGGCGCGCGAGGCGCTGGAGCGCACGCCGCGTCCGATCGTGACGTCGACCGGGCCGAAGCCCTCGCGCGTGGCGCCGTTGCTGTCGTCGTTGTACGCGAAGCCGGCCTGCTGGCCGGCCTCGAGGAAGGCGCGCGCGAAGGGATGCTTGGCGCCCGGGCGCGAGACCTGGATCGGGCCCGAGTCGCCGTGGAAAGGATCGCCGGCGCGGTAAAAGGTCTCGGAGCGCCGGAAGTACGGCAGCACCTCGGCATGGGACCAGCCCGGGTTTTCGGCGCCGATACGGTCCCAGTCGCTGATGAATCCGCGGTCGTAGACCATGCCGTTGATCGAGCTGCCGCCGCCGAGCACCTTGCCGCGCGGCAGGTACAGCACGCGCTCGTCGAGCTGGCGCTGCGGCACCGAGACATAGGGCCAGGCGTGCGCGCCCGAGAGCATGATCGGCAGCAGGCCGCCCGGGGCACGGATAAGCGGGCTGCGGTCCGAGCCGCCCGCTTCGAGCAGCAGCACACGCACGGACGGGTCCTCGCTGAGGCGCGCGGCGAGCACGCAGCCCGCCGGGCCGGCACCGACGATCACATAGTCGAAGCGCGTCGCGTCCATCGTCAGCCGAACTGCACGAACTCGATCATCAGCGGGTCGCCATCGCGCTCGAGGTAGCACCAGGCGAGCGGCGGCGCGGCGGGCGAGGCCGGGTAGCTGCCGGACCACACCGGGCGGTAGCCGATCGTGGCTGCCCTGGCGATCCACGCCTGCAGCTCGTCGATCACGTAGCGGATGTGCTGCACGCCCTCGCGCCCGGCCTCGAGGAAGTCCCGGTGCGGCGAGCGCCCGGAGCGAGGGGCCACGATCTCGATCTCGAGCGCGCCGCTGCGGCCGAAGGCGCAGGGCAGGTCCACCATCTCGGGTTCGCCGCGGTAGACGGATTCGAAGAGGCCGCTGTCGAGCACCGTGAACGGGCCGAACAGCGGTTCGTACATCGCCACCGCGGCTTCCAGGTCGCGCACGACCAGGCAGATCTGGTCGGCAGGCGGCAGGCCCTCGAGCGGGGCGTGTCCCGGGAGGCTCATGCCTTTGGTTTCCAGACCAGCGGCAGCTGGCTGAAACCGAGCGTCGGGCCGAGGTGGCCGCGGATCTGTGCATCGGCGGCGACGTCGAACTCGGGGATGCGTCGCAGCCATTCCTGCAGCGCGATCGTGACCTCGGTCTTGGCCAGGTGCGAACCGACGCAACGGTGCGGGCCGGCGCCAAAGGTCAGGTGGTTGTTGACCTCGCGATGCAGGTCGATCTCGTCCGCATGCTCGAACACTTTCCCGTCGCGGTTGGCGACGCTCACGGGAAGCACCACGCGGTCGTTCTCCTTCATCGTGATGCCGCGGTAGACCATGTCCTTCTTCACGCGACGGTAGATGTTCGGTACCGAGTGTATGCGCAGCAGTTCGTCGACGGCCACCGTGAGCTTCTCGCGATCGTCGATCATGCCCACGAGCTCGCGCCGTGCCTCTGCGTTGCGCGCGAGGTGACGCCAGATGAAGGTCATTGTGCTGGTCACGGTGTCCAGTCCGGCGACGAACAGCAGGAAGCCGCAGTTGAGCACGTCCTGCTGGTCGAACGGTTGCCCGTTCTCGTCCCGGGCGCTGATCAGCACGCTGCCGAGATCGTCGCCGAGCCGCGTGGAGCGC
>JAKJFB010000478.1 GCA_022705125.1 Pseudomonadota bacterium | reverse complement strand
TAGGTATCAGGCACATCGCCCGGCTGCAGCGGCAGCAGGTTCTTAACCGCCCTGCGGCCCAGGCAATCTTCCAGCACCTCGATGTAGCGCAGCAGTTCCACCGGGTTGTTGCTGCCGATGTTGTACAGGCGATACGGCGCCTTCGAGGTCGCGGAATCGGGCGCGTCGCCCTGCCAGTCGGGGTTGGGCGCGGCGGGCTGGTCCAGCGTGCGGATCACGCCCTCCACGATGTCGTCTATGTACGTGAAATCGCGCTGATGCTGGCCGTGGTTGAAGACGTCGATCGGTTCACCGGCCAGGATCTTGCGCGTGAAGATGAACAGCGCCATGTCGGGGCGGCCCCACGGCCCGTAGACCGTGAAGAAGCGCAGCCCCGTGGTCGGCAGCCCGTAGAGGTGGCTGTAGGTGTGGGCCATCAGCTCGTTGGCCTTCTTGCTGGCCGCGTAGAGGCTCACCGGGTGGTCGACGTTGTCGTGTACCGAGAAGGGCATGCGGGTGTTGGCGCCGTAGACCGAGCTGCTGGAGGCGTACACCAGGTTTTCCACGCCGTGGTGGCGACAGAGCTCCAGCACGTTCATGAAGCCCTGGATGTTCGATGCGATGTAGGCGTGGGGGTTGGTCAGCGAGTACCGCACGCCGGCCTGGGCGGCGAGGTTCACCACGCGTTCAGGGCGGAAGTCCTTCACGACCTTCGTCATGGCCCCCAGGTCTTCGATATCGATGCGCGCGTCGCGAAAGCCCGGATGGCTGGCGATGCGCGCCAGCCGGTCGCGCTTGAGCTGCACGTCGTAGTAGTCGTTCAGGTTGTCGACGCCGAGCACTTCGTCGCCGCGTTCGAGCAGGCGGATCGCGAGGGCATTGCCGATGAAGCCGGCGGTGCCGGTGACCATGATTCTCATGCGGGGGTTGGGTCCGATGGCTGCGGTGCATTTTCCGTAGGAGCGGGCCATGCCCGCGACCATGTGCGTCACGTAAAGGCACCTGGTCGCGGGCATGGCCCGCTCCTACACGCGGAAAAGGTAGCACAGGGTGCGAAGTTGCGCGCTTCGCGGCCAACCCTATAGTCTTAGGCCCCGAACCGGCATCGGTCGCGCTCCCGGCGGCCGGACTCAAGGAAACCGCATCTCGATGTACCTGGAATACTACGGTCTCACGCGCAAACCCTTCGCCCTGACCCCCGACCCCGAGTTCCTCTTCCTCAGCAAGCAGCACGCCATCGCATTGGCGATGCTGAAGTACGGGCTGCAGAACCAGGCGGGCTTCACGCTGATCACCGGCGAGGTGGGCTCCGGCAAGACCACCCTGATCCGCCACCTGCTGCGCAGCCTCGACGGCAACCTGACCATCGGGGTGGTCACCAACACGCACCGCAACTACGGCGACCTGCTCACCTGGATCCTGACCGCCTACGGCCTCGAGCTCGGCAACCGCGACAACGTCTCGATGCACCACCGCCTGCTCGAGTTCGTGGCCAACGAGCACAGGGCCGGACGCCGCGTGGTGCTGGTGGTGGACGAGGCACAGAACATGGACGCCGAGATGCTCGAGGAACTGCGCCTGCTGTCGAACATGAACGTGGGGGAAGAGCTGCTGATGCAGCTGGTGCTGGTGGGCCAGCCCGAGCTGCAGGACACCATCGCGCTGCCCGGGATGCTGCAGTTCGCGCAGCGCATCTCGGCCGAACACCACATCACGCCGCTGGACTACGAGGGCACCGAGAACTACATCCGCCACCGCATTGCGGTGGCCGGGTCGAGCGAGGAGCTGTTCGACCGCTACGCGCGCGCGGCCATCTACTACTTCAGCCGCGGCATCCCGCGCGCGATCAACAACATCTGCGACATGGCGCTCGTCTACGGCTACGCCGAGGAGGTGAAGCCGGTCAGCTGCGAGCTGGTGCTGGAGGTGATCCGCAGCCGCCCGATCATCCGCCGCCAGTGCGAGAACACGCCGCGCGGCGAGGCCGACCAGCGCCTGCGCGACCTGGTGTTCGAGATCAAGGGTATCGACCTCGCCGAGCCGCTGTAGGAGCGGGCCATGCCCGCGACCGTACATGGCGCGCTTGCACAACGCACCGTCGCGGGCGTGGCCCGCTCCTACAGGGGCTATACTGCGACGGTTCGGGGTGACGCCGAGAGTCGGGAATGAATGCAGGACTGACGACCATCATGCGCCGCGAGTATGCCCGCCTGCGCGGGCACCTGTTCGTGTTGTTCTGCGTCGCGGTGCTCGCGCTGCTGGCCGCCGGATCCCTGCTGCCCCGAAGCTATGTCTCCGAGGCGGTGCTGGCCTTCGACAGCAGCGCGCTCGACGCGATGCCCGCCACCGCCGAGCGGCTGCGCACGCTGGCGTCCGCGCAGCCCGGGGGGGCGCTGCGCGTGGAAACGCGCGGGCGCGAACTGATCCTGGGCTGGGAGGGCGGCCACCCCGCCGGTTTGCGCGAGACGCTGAAGCAACTGATCGACGAACTCGTGGCGCAGAGCCGGGCCTCGCGGGCCGACGCGCTGGCTGCCGATGCCGCGCGCCTCGAGCGCGAGGTGCGTGCCGCGCGCGAAGCGGGTGCGGCCGCGGAACAGGCGCTCGCCGCCGCGCTCGCCGCCCTGCCCAAAGGCGGTGACGCGGCCGCCGGTGCCCGCCTCGGC
>JAKJFB010000477.1:375-2645 GCA_022705125.1 Pseudomonadota bacterium | reverse complement strand
GGAGCGGCACCGCCACGGCGCGGCCTTCGCGGAGATCCTGCGCGCCGCAGGGTGAACCCCGTGTGGGTGGCATTTATGCCGACGACGGGTGCCCTGCGGGAATGCGGCGGATTCGGCTGCGCCGAATCCTTGTCGGGCTGAAGCCCGACCTACGGGCGGCGCTTGGGCGCGACCAGCATCTCGGGATCGGGGTGCACGCAGGGCAGTTTCTGCCCGAGCAGTTTCTCGATCTCCGGCAGCAGGAAGGCATCGTCCTCGCAGGCGAAACTGATAGAGGTGCCGCTGGCGCCCGCACGACCGGTGCGGCCGATGCGGTGCACGTAGTCGTCCGGATCCTCGGGCAGCGTGAAGTTCACCACGTGCGTGACGCCCTCGACGTGGATGCCGCGGCCGGCCACGTCGGTGGCCACCAGCACGCGGTAGTGCCCCTCGCGGAAGGCTTCCAGCGTCTTGACGCGCTTGTGCTGCGGCACTTCGCCCGAGAGGATGCCGCAGCTGATACCCGCGCGTTCCAATCGCTCGTGCAGGCGTCGCACCTGGTCGCGACGGTTGGCGAAGATCATCACGCTGGCGGCCTTGGGCTGCTGCAGCAGGTTCAGCAGCAGGTCGAGCTTGCGATCGGCCTCGACCAGGTAAACGATCTGGTCGATGTCTTTCGAGGCCACGCTCTGGGCATCGATCTCGACGCGCACCGGGTTGTGGGTCCATTCGGCCGACAGGCGCACGACCTCCTCGGTGAACGTGGCGCTGAAGAACATCGTCTGGCGGTGCGACTTCGGCGGCGTCTGGCGCACGATGCGCCGCACCTGGGGGATGAAGCCCATGTCGAGCATGCGGTCGGCTTCGTCGATCACCAGAATCTCGATGCGGTCGAGGTGGATCTGGCGCTGGCTGTGAAAATCCATCAGGCGCCCGGGCGTGGCAACCAGGATGTCGACCAGCTTGCGCTCGAGCTGCTGGCGCTGGCGGTCGTAATCGACGCCGCCGATCAGCGTCACGATATGCAGGCCGGCATGGGCCGCCAGTTCCTCGGCATCCTTGCCGATCTGCAGTACCAGCTCGCGCGTGGGCGCGATCACCAGCGCACGCGGCTCGCCTATGTAGCGCGGCTCGTCCGGCGGATTGCGCAGCAGGTCGGCCATGATGGTCAACAGGAAGGCCGCCGTCTTGCCGGTGCCGGTCTGCGCCTTGCCGATGCAGTCGTGACCGAGCAGCGTGTAGGGCAGTACCTCCTGCTGGATCGGCGTGCAGCGCTCGAAACCCAGATCGGCCACGGCACGCAGCAGCGGCTCGGGGAGTCCGAGCTCGCGGAACGTCACGGTGGGGCGAGGCGCTGCCTCCCCGGCGGCATCGGTCTGGTCCTGCATTCGGCGTGTCCATTGGCAATCGAGCGAGCCCGGGAGCTTAACGGCTGGCCGCGGCACCCGCAATTGCAGGTCCGGCGCGATCCTCCTTATTACCGCTGGCGGCCTGCGCCGCATGGCAATAGAATCCCGTGCAGCCCGGCACGCACCCGGGCAGCGACGATCACCTGCGGGAGACTGCAAGGCTGCACGACACATGACGCTCGTTCCCGCACGCCACGTGCCGCGCGTACTGCTCGCCTGTGATGATCCGCTGGAATCGCAGTTGCTGCGCAGTCTGCTGCGCGCGCTCCCCGGACCCCGTCCCGAGGTCATGGTCGCCGAGCCCGACACCCCCGGGTGGACGGCCGCGGTGGCCGCCGCCGACTGCTGCTTCATTTCCTTCTCCGGCCCCCTGCCGCTGGCGCAACTGCTGGCGCGCCTGCGCGCCGCCGCGCCGCGCCTGCGGGTGATCGGGGTGCTGAGCGCACAGTCGCGCTTCGGGGACCGCGCGGAGCTGGTGCAGGCGCTGCGTGCCGGGTTGTCCGACGCGGTCGTGCTGGAAGAGCTGTCGGCAACGGCACTGGCCGCGCTGGTGCACGGCGCGAGCGCACGCCCGGCGGCCGATACGCAAGCGGCCGCCGGCGCCACCCTCGCCGGCAGCTGGCGCATCGCGCTGGCCGAGCAGCGGGCGAGCTTCGATGAGGGCACGCTGCAACGGCTGGGCTATGCACCGGCGGAAGTCGGCAGCGGCCTCGGGGACTGGAAATCCCTGATCCACGCCGACGACATCGACCGCCTCGTGGGCGAGGTGCACGGCGTGCTGAACGGCTCGGCACCGCCGCATCCCCTGACCTACCGGCTACGCGCGCGCGACGGCAGCTGGCTGCCCGTGGTTTGCGACGACATCGCCGTGGAACTCGACGA
>JAKJFB010000477.1:0-274 GCA_022705125.1 Pseudomonadota bacterium | reverse complement strand
CTCCAAGCCACACCGGTCGCGGCCGTCGCAGCCGATGCCGGGGAGGATGCCCCTGGCGGCCTGCTCGCGCAGCTCGACACTGCCGTGCTGCGCCTGCAGCGCGACAGCGCCGGCGCATTCCGGGTGGCATGGTGCAACGCGGCCGCCGCCGCCCTCGAGCACCGCGCGCCCGGGGAACTCATCGGACTGCGCCCATCCGAGTTCAGCCCGCCGTTCGACGGTTTCGACCTCGAGGAGGCGCTGGGGCGCGTGCACCAGACCGGCATCGCCGAGG
>JAKJFB010000476.1 GCA_022705125.1 Pseudomonadota bacterium | reverse complement strand
AATGCCTACCCCTGTCGGCATGAATGCCGACCTACGCCACAGGGGGTCGGCTCCGCCTGACCCGCCAAGGGCATGCCCCTGTCGGCATGAATGCCGACCTACGCCCAGCTGCGGTACGGGCGTTTCGCCAGGTTGGAATTGTAGTAGCGCGGATCGCCGGAGACTTCCGCGCCCAGCCACGGAGGGCACGCGAAACACTCGTCCTCGCGCGTGAGCTCGATCTCCGCGAGCACCAGCCCCTCGTTATCGCCGTGGAACACGTCCACTTCCCAGATGTGCGAGTCGTGCGCCACGCGGTAGCGCGTCTTTTCGATGACCGGCCCCGTGCAGAGTTCCGCGATGCAGACCTCGGCATGTGCCAGCGGGATCGGGTACTCGAACTCGCGCCGGCTGACGCCCTCGGTGCGCCCCTTCAGCGTCAGCCACGCGCGCGCGCCGCAGATGCGCACGCGCACCGTGGCGCGCCCGGTGCTGGCGATGTAGCCCTGGCTCAGGCGTTCGCCCTCGAGGTCCGCGAGACATCCCGTGTCCGCGACCAGGAACTTGCGCTCGATCTCGACCGTCACCGCGTGACCTCGAATTCCTCCAGCACCGGCGCGCGCATCTCGGCACGGAACCGGTCGTAGGTGAAGGGGTACGACAGCGCCTCGCCGTTGGCGTCGAGGTACCAGCTGCTGCAGCCACCGGCCCAGGCGGTCTTCTTCAGGCCCGCGCGCATCTCCTCCTTCAGCGCACGCGCCACCGATTCCTTCGGGTTCAGGGTCTTCACCGCACCGCGGCGGATCAGCTCGATGCATTGCATCACGTACCCGGCCTGGATCTCGGAGTTCTCGATGATCGACATGTTGCCGATCGGGCTGTAGGGCCCGAACAGCACGAAGTAGTTCGGGAAGCCCGGCACGCCGATGGTGCGGTACATCAGCGGGCTGCCGCCCCAGGCCTCGCGCAGGCTGCCGCCGTTCTCTCCGTACACCTCAACCGTGGTCTTGTAGGGATAGAAGCCGGTCGAGAGCACCAGCACGTCGAGCGCGACCACCGTGCCGTCCTTCAATTGCACGCCCTCGGGCACGATACGCGCGATGCCCTCGGTCACGAGGTGCGCGTTCTCCTTCTGGATCGCCGGATAGAAGTCCTCCGAGACCACCACGCGCTTGCAGGCGACCTGGTAGTCGGGCGTGAGCTTGCGGCGCAGCTCCGGGTCGCGGATCGTCTTCAGGTTGGCGCGGCAGGCGTACTCGATGCCGCGCATCAGCAAGTGGTTGCCGACCACCGCACGCCCGAACAGCTGGAACAACTGCAGGTTCAGCCAGTGGTCGAAGCGCGCCAGCCAGCGGTGCTTGCGCCGGCGCTGCCGGTAGCGCTCGCTGAACTTGCGATCCGGCGCCGGCAGCACCCACTGCGGGGTGCGCTGGAACAGCGACAGCCTGCCCACCTTGTCGACGATCGCGCCCACGATCTGCGTCGACGTGGAGCCGGTGCCGATGATGCCCACGCGCTTGCCGCGCAGGTCCACGGTGTGGTCCCAGCGCGCCGTGTGAAAGCACGGTCCGGCGAAGCTTGCGAGACCCTCGATGTCGGGATAACGCGGATGGTGCAGCGCGCCGACCGCCGAGACGAGCACGTCGGCGCAATCCGTTTCGCCGTTGCCCAGGCGTATGTCCCACTGCGCGCCGTTCCAGCGCGCCTCGGCGACCTCGCAGCCGAAGCTGATGTACTGCTGCAGCGCGTACTTGTCGCCGACCCGCTCGAAGTAGCGCTGGATCTCCTCGCCACGTCCGAAGCGCCAGTTCCACTCGGTATTGGGCTCGAAGCTGTAGGTATAGGCCGGCGCGTACACATCGCAGGCAATATTGGGGTAGGTGTTCTCGCGCCAGGTGCCGCCGAGCTTCGCGGCCTTCTCGTAGATACGGAAATTGGCATTGCCCGCTTCCTTGAGCCGGATCGCCATCAGCAACCCCGACATCCCGGCGCCGATGATCACCACGCGCGGCTGGCCCGCGAGTTCGGCCGCTGACGGGGCGTGGGCGTCGATCTGTGCCGGCATGTTCATCGGGGGAGGCTCCGGGATGGGCTGCGTCGATTGGCGAGCGGCACATTATTACGAACCAGCGCGGCAGGGAAGCCGCGACGGGTTACGATCCGATGACGGTTGGCCAGGCTCGCAGGTCGGGCTTCAGCCCGACAAAGACATCTGTCGGCATGAATGCCGACCTACGCGACGACGTGCGGCGCCGCCGAACCCGCCACGGGGCATTCATGCCGAAGCACATTGCGGGGATGCGACATCGGTCAGCATCCGTTCGATCCGCCGGTTTTTGCAAGCCATCTGGCTTGCTAAAAATCGGGCGAGCGCGGAGAATGCCCCGCAGCGAGCAATAACAGGTCCCGAAAGCCGCCATGCCCCGTATCGTCGACCACGCCGAACGCCGCGCCTCGATCGCGCGCAGCGCCGCGCTCGCGATCGCCGAGCTCGGCCTGGAGCAGGCCACGATGCGCGAGATTGCCGCGCGCTCCGGCGTCTCCAAGGGCATCGTAGAGCACTACTTCGCCAACCGCGACGAGGTGATCGAGACCGCGCTGGAATGGGCGAACGCCCGCTACGTGGCACGCGAGACGCGCCGCACCCGCGGCCTGCAGGGAATGGACGCACTGCG
>JAKJFB010000475.1:364-2661 GCA_022705125.1 Pseudomonadota bacterium | reverse complement strand
AGGAACCCGGAGAACATGACCGTGAGCGGCGTTGCGAAGCGGCCCATGGAGCAGGTGCAGGCGGCGCGCCGCGATATGGTCACACGCTCGGTCGTGGTGGCGTACGGTGATCTGGACCTGTCGGCGCAATCCGGGGCGCAGACGCTTTACGTGCGCCTGCGCGGCGCCGCGCGCGAGGTGTGCTCACCGCGCGAAACACGCATCCCGCGCTTGCGTCGCGAATGGGCCCAGTGCGTGGACATCGCGCTCGACAATGCGGTGGCCGCGACGGGCATCGAACGGGTCGTCGCGATGCACCGTGACGCGACGGGACGCGACGTGTCTGGAGCGTCACAGCTGGCGGGATCACCCTGAAATCGCGGGTGCGGGGCGCCTTGCCCCGCACCCGGTCGTCCAGGGTTCAGAGCGTCTTCAGTTCGGCATCGGCGAGCGCGGCGTGGCGGCGCAGTTCCTCGGCGCCCGGGGCGTTGGTCACTACCGCGATGCTGGCCTTCGCCGGGTCGAGGTAGGTGGCGCCCACGCGCAGCAGGTCGTCCAGCGTGACCGCGAGCACCTGCGCGCGGAATTCGCGCCGCGCCGCGATGTGGCGTCCGAACAGCGTTTCGTGGAAATGCTTCTTGGCCTCTCCGGCCGGTGAGGCCGGCTTGTCGAGGCTGCTGATCACACCGAGGATCGCTTCCTCGACCTGCTGCCACTCGTGCTTCGTGTCCTGCAGCCAGGCCAGCGAGGCGTCGAAGTCGTCCAGGGTCGCGCCATGGCGCGGGTCGCGGTACGAGAAGAAGCGGAATGCCGCGATGCCGGCGTCGTGCGAGGCGCCGCCGCCGTAGGCGCCGCCCTGCTCGCGGATCGCGCGGTGCAGGAATCCGTTGCGCAGGAAGCCGCCCAGCACCGTCAGCGCCGCGGCATCGGGATGCCCCATCGGCACGGTTGGGTAGGCCTTGGCGCAGAAGTTCACCTGGGTGCTGGTCTGCCAGATCTCGCGCACCCCGGCGCGCACGGGCGCCAGCGCGAACGGCGCGGTAGTGGTGGCCGCGGCTGTGTCGCGCCAGCAGGCCTGGAGCGCGCCGACCGTGCTGGTCGTGTGATCGGCATCGGTGACCAGCAGCAGCTGGCGCGGTGCGGCGCGCAGCAAGGCGTGCAGCTCCGCCAGGCGCGCCGCGAAGGCGGCGAGCTCGGCGTCGGACTGCAGGGACTTCTCCAGCGCGCGGGTGCGGCGGATACCCTCCAGCCCCGACAGCGTGTGCCCCAGCAAGGCCGAGGGGCTCATGCGGCTCGAGGCCGCCGCCATCGCCAGGCTGTGGCCGCTGCCGGTGATCGACTGATCGCGGCGCGCGCGCATCTGGCTCAGCAGCTCGCGCAGACGCTGCAGTTCGTCGAAGCGCGCGCTGTCGAGCGTCTCGCGCACCAGGGCGAACATGCTGTCGGCGTTGCGTCCCAGTGCCTTCGAGGAGATCACCAGCACACCCCTGGTCTGCTGCTCGTCGGCCACGCCGCCGCGGATGGTGGTGTAGGCGTTCAGGCCCCCGCTCACCGCGGCCTGCAGTGCCTGCGTCTGCAGGTAGTCGCGCCCGCCGCTGCCGAGCTCGGACAGGAAGTTGCCGTAGCAGGGCAGCAGCTCCTGCTGCTCCGGCGTGAGCGCGGGCAGATCGACGATGACCTGCTGGTAGACGATGCCGTTGGTGCCGCGCGTGTAGGCCGTGGCCGGCTGCGATACGCCCTCCACCTGCCACGACTCGATGTCCGGCAGCTCCAGTGGCACGTCCGCGATGGTGACGCGCGGCAGGCAGGAGTCGTCGGGGCGCTGGTTCTGGCGCTCGGCGAGCGTCGTCGCGGTCTCGACGATGCGCGCGCTGGCGTCTTCGTCGAGCGTGGCACGGATCGCGGCGAGTCGCTGCTCCTCGGCGGCGCGCCGGCGCGCGGCCAGTTGCGTGTCGGGGTTCATCACCAGGCGCACGCGGTGCGGGTTGTCCAGCAGCAACTCGCGCACCAGGCGCTTGACGTAGTCGGGATCCTCGATGTCGCGGTGCAGCTTTTCCAGCACCGGTTCGAGGTTGAGCACCGCCACCGGATCGCCGCGGTGCACGGCGCCCGACATCGCCATCAGCAGCAACTGCAGGCCGAAGGGATAACCGTCGCCGCCGATCTCGCGCTGGTGCAGTTCCAGCTGGTGCAGCACCGCGCGCACCTGCTCGATCGGCACGCCGTTCTCGGCCACATCGCGCAGCGTATCCAGCACCAGTGCCTCGACCGCCTGCGCCCGGCTGCCATCGCTGCCCTCGAGGCCGCAGCTGAACACG
>JAKJFB010000475.1:0-279 GCA_022705125.1 Pseudomonadota bacterium | reverse complement strand
GCGCTGCCAAGCTCGGTGGTCTCCAGTGCCTGCTGCAGCGGCGAGGCGCTGTTGTCGAGCAGGATGCCGTTCAGCAGGTGCGCCTTCAGCAGGTCCTCGAGGCTGGTCGACCTGCCGAGCAGCCAGCCGAGCACGATGTGGCTCTTGTCCTCGGGCTCGCCTTCCTCCTCCCAGGCGTAGTACTCCTCGACCGCCACCGGCGCGGCGTAGCGCTTCTCGTCGGGCACCGCGATGTGCACCGGCAAGGCCTCGAAGCGTGCCAGCGCGCGCGACTCGAAA
>JAKJFB010000474.1 GCA_022705125.1 Pseudomonadota bacterium | reverse complement strand
TTTCAGACTCAGATAGTCGCGCAGAAAATCCAGCAGCGCCTCGGGCAGCGGCTTTTCGCGTGGCGTCGCGAGCTCCAGGAACGCGGTGACGGTGTCCGGCACCGGCTGCACCCGGCCGCGCTCAGCCTTCGGAAGCGCCTTCAGGTAAGCCGCGATTTTTTCACGCCAAAGACCCGGAATGAGCCAGCTGGCGAAACGGTCTTCCACAGCGTTGAGCAATGGCAGCGGCAAGCGCACGGTGACGCCGTCCATCATGTGCCCCGGCTCGAAGCGGTAGCTGACGGGCACCTCGAAGTCTCCGAGCTTGAGCGTCTTCGGGAACTGCTCTTCAGTGATCGCCTCGGCGCCGTGGCGCATGAGCTGCTCACGCGACAGGCGTAGCGACTGGTCGCGGCTGCCGCGAAGCTCGGCGCGCTCGGTCGGCGACAGCGTGGCCTGATCCTCGGCCTTGAGCCATTTTTCGAGGTCGGCCCGGGTGGAGATTTCGGACGGAATACGCGCTTTGTAAAACGCGGCGATGGTTTCCTCGGACACCAGTACGTCGGTGCGGCGCGCCTTGTCCTCCAGCGCCTGCACGTCCTTCACCAGCTTCAGGTTGTGCGCGTAGAACGCAGCTGCCGTTTCCACTTCACCCATCGCCAGCGCCACGGCGAAGATTTCGTGCGCTTCGCCCGGCGCAATGCGGCTGTAGTTGACCCGGCGGCGCGGCACGATGGCGAGACCGTAGAGCGAAACGCGCTCGCTGGCCACCACCTGACCGCTGGCGCGCTCCCACTTCGGCTCGAAGTAATTTCTGGTCACGACATCGCCCGCTGCCGCCTCAATCCAGTCCGGGTCGATCTTGGCCAGCGTGCGGGCGTAAAGCCGTGTCGTCTCGGCCAGCTCGGCGGCGACCAGCCATTTCAGGCCTTTTTTGTCGACACCGCTGCCAGGGAACGGATGGAATTTGATGCCGCGCGCGCCGAGGTAGAAGTCACCTTCGTCGCTCTTGACGCCGATATTGCCGAGCAAGCCGGGTAGCAGGGCGCGATGGAAGGCGTCGTAGGGAGCCTCCTTCGCCAGCTCGCCGTCGGTGTTCCAGTTCAGTTCGCGCAACGTCTGCGCCAATTGCCCGTGCAGATCACGCCATTCGCGCAACCGCAGCCAGTTGAGGAATTTCTCGCGACAAGCCTGCACCTGCCGCTTGTGACCGCCCTCTTCGCGCAGATCGACGAAGAATTTCCAGATGTTGAGCAGCGAGAGGAAATCGCTCTTGGCGTCCTTGAACCACTGATGCGCGCGGTCGGCGGCATCGCGCGCCTCGAAGGGCCGCTCACGAGGGTCCGGCACCGAGAGCGCTGCGGCAATTACCAGCACTTCGGACAGCACCCCGAGCTTCTTCGCTTCGATCAGCATGCGACCGATGCGCGGATCGACCGGGATGCGCGCCAGCTCACGGCCGATGTTGGTCAGCTCCGGTGCGTTGGCTTCACCGGTCAAAGCGCCCAGCTCCTGCAACTGTGCGATGCCGTCAGCGATCGCTCGGCTCGACGGCGGCTCGATGAACGGGAACTCCTGCACGCGGCCTAGCCCGAGCGCGGCCAGGCGCAGGATCACACCCGCAAGCGATGAGCGCAGGATTTCCGGATCGGTGAATTCGCTGCGCGCCTTGAAATCCTCTTCGCTGTACAGCCGCACGCAGATGCCCGGCCCGACGCGGCCGCAGCGGCCGGCACGCTGGTTGGCGCTGGCCTGCGAGATCTTCTCGATCTGCAGCAACTGCACCTTGTTCTTCACGCTGTAGCGGTTGAGCCGTGCGAGGCCCGTATCCACCACATAGCGGATGCCGGGCACGGTCAGCGATGTCTCGGCGACGTTCGTCGAGAGGATCACGCGGCGGCCATTCGAGCCGGAAAAGATGCGCTGCTGGTCCTGCGCCGACAGCCGCGAGAACAGCGGCAGGATCTCGGTGCCCGGCTTCAGTCGTCGGCGCAGGATGTCCTGCGTCTCGCGAATCTCTCGCTCGCCGGGCAGAAACACCAGCACGTCGCCTGGGCCGTTGAGCCAGAGCTCGTCTACTGCGTCGGCGATGGCCTCTTCCAGCTTTTCTTCATCGTCGTCCTCGCTCTCGGCGGAGCGATAGAGCACATCGACTGGATAGGTGCGGCCCGACACTGCGATCAGCGGCGCCGGTTTGCCGTGGCGATCCTGGAAGTGCAACGCGAAGCGCTCGGCATCGATGGTGGCCGAGGTGATGATCACCTTCAGGTCAGGCCGCTTCGGCAGCAGTTGCCGCAGGTAGCCAAGCAGGAAGTCAATGTTCAGTGATCGCTCGTGCGCCTCGTCGATGATGATGGTGTCGTAGGCGTTGAGGAATTTGTCGGTCTGTGTTTCGGCCAGCAGGATGCCGTCGGTCATCAGCTTAATGAAGCCGTCCTGCGCGCCCTTTTCGGTGAAGCGCACCTTGAAGCCGACGCTCTGGCCGACCTCTTCGCCCAGCTCCTTCGCGATGCGAGTCGCCACGCTGCTGGCGGCGATGCGACGTGGCTGCGTGTGGCCGATCAGCCCGTGCCGCCCGCGCCCGGCGGCGAGCGCGATCTTCGGCAACTGTGTCGTCTTGCCCGAGCCGGTCTCTCCGGTCAGCACCACCACCTGATGGTTACGGATCAGCGAGGCGACCTCGT
>JAKJFB010000473.1 GCA_022705125.1 Pseudomonadota bacterium | reverse complement strand
GTAGCAAGGCAAAGTGAAGGCTAAGAAAGGGATCCCGACAGCACCGTCCTTTCTGGTGAGTCGCGCCGTTCGGGGCTGCGGCGTTCGGTGGCAGTCCAGCCATCCAGCCGAGCGTCCACCTGGCGGATGTGATCCGTGCAACACGCAGCGAGGCTGATTTCGTGAGAACATCCACGACAAGGGCACTGGATGAATCGCAGGGGCCGCCCGCGGGTGGCGGCTCCGGTGCGCTGGAATGATTGAAGAACGATCTGCGAGGCGAGTGTCATGGAAGCCGTGTCCTCTGGAATGAATCCGGTCTCCCGCGAAGTCATGCGACCGACCGATCCGCGTCAGGTCGCGAGCGCCGAGCGCGAGCAGCAGGGCGCGCGTGCGCAGGACGCAGCGCGCGACCCTTCTGCGCGCCAGGTCGCGCAGCCGAGCGCGGTGGTCACGCTGAGTGCGGCCGCGCGTGGCGAGGGCGTGGTGCAGCCGCCTGCGCAGGGCGGCTCGGTCGAGGCACGTGCGATCGAGCAGGCGCGTGCTGCGGCAGCCAACGGCGACCTGCGGAGCAACTACTCCGCGCAACGTGCGCTCGCGTCCTACGAGGCGATGTCGCAGGTGGGCGCCAACAATGCTGCCGCGCGCCCGAGCCAGCCTGAGCAACCGACGGCGCCGGGCCAGCGCGAGCCGGGCGTGTTGCGTACCTGAGTCCCCGCAGCGGTGCTCAAGCCCGCTGAGGGCCGGCCATCATGTCCATACAAGGTCTCGGATCCTCCGCCTCCACGGCCTCCTGGGTCGGCGCGCAGCTCTCGCGCGAGCAGGCACGGCGAAGTGCCGAACAGCTCGAGGCCAAGGCGGCCGCGCTCTCCGCGGAGGCTGCGAGCGCGCGTGACGAGGCGGACACTGCCCAACGTCGCGCCGACGAACTTCAGACCCAGGCGGGGCAGGCACGCACCCGCGCGGAAATCGGCAAGCAAGCGGTAGCCTCGGTGCGTGGCATGGACCGTGTGGCGCAGACCGTATCGGCGGCGGTCGGCCGGGTCGCCGATGCGGCCGAGGCGGCCCCTTCCCAGGGTCTTGGGCTGCAGGAATCCGGCCGGATCCCCGCGCCCACAGCATCCTCTGACCTGTACACCCCCGCGGCCGGTGTCCGGCCTGCTCTGAGCGTCCAGCCCGGGCAGGTCGTCGATCTGAAGGTGTGACCTGCGCCCGGCGGGTGGGCGTTGCCGGGTTCTGGCCTCAGGTTTCGTCCCGCGTCGCGACGAACTCCGCCGCCAGCTCCGGATATTCCTGCCTGAGTGTGTCCCCGTCTTGCCGCCACGCCGCGCAGCCGCCGACGAAGCCGACCGCGCGGCGGTCGGTCCATTTGCGCGGATCAGGCTCGGCGGCGAACTGGCGGGCGATCAGCGTCGGCCAGATCGCCTGGGTGTAGGTGTTGCCGACCTGCACGAGCAGGTCGGTGAGGTGGGTGCAGCCCTCCACCCCGCCCACGCGCTCGCGCACCTCGCGCATGAAGCCCGCGCCGATCTGCAGTCCGACCAGGCGGCGATAGGCGGCCTGGCTTTCCGGACAGGCCGCCCAGGGCACGGTCTGCATCCGCGCGGCGACGTCGTGGATCACGGCGTCGTCGTCGATCAGCACGGCGATCGTGATGTCGTGGAGGGATTGCCCCGGGCGCACCATCGGACGAGAGCGGAAGGGCATGTCCTCGCCCTTCTCGTCGATCACCGTCGCCTCGATTTCCCACAGCCCGTCGCGGCGCCGAAAGGCCTCGCACACGATGCGGCGCGTGTGCACCCGTTCCCGTTCGCTGTTTCCCAGCATGTCGTCCGCCCTCTGATCCGTTCCGCCTTCGTGGCCCGCGCGCCGTGGCGCCTATACTGCCGTGGCTGGGAGGTGGACGATAACAAGAGAGCGAGGAGGCTGAAAGATGGATATCGAACAATTCATGCAAGGGTACAAGAAGGCCTGGGAGGAACGCGACGAGGCGCAGTTCTGCGCCCTGTTCGCGGAGGATGGCGAATACCACAACACCCCCTTTGCGGTGCAGCGCGGACATGCGCAACTCGCCGCCTACTGGCAGCGCGTGAAGCTGCAGGAGGACGTGCAGGTGCGCTACGAGATCCTCGCCACCTCGCCCGCCGGCGGCATCGCGCACTGGCACGTCACCTACCAGGTGGCCTCGGAGGAGTTGTTCCGGATCTGGGCGCAATCCACCGGCACCAACCTGGTCGCGCGCAAGCCGGGCGACCCGCTGCCGCGCATGGTGCTCGACGGCGTGTTGAAGGCGGAGTTCGACGGCGACCTGTGCCGGCGCTGCGACCTTTGGTGGCACAGCATGCCTCAGCCGCGCTGAGGAAGTCTGTCGCATCGACGCAAAACGGCGCTTGTGATCGCGTTATTGCGACCAGTCGCGCAGCGGTCGCGGCGGGGAACTTCGACATTTCTGGGGGGGCGTCCGCCCTTCATCATGGAGGATCTCAGTCATGCGCATCTACGTAGGCGGGTCGCTGCGGAACGTTCCCCGGGACCCGGAGCTCTGTCGGCAATTCGCTGCTGCCTTGGGGGTTGAGGTCGTAATGAGGGGGCATGTCCTGCTCAGTGGTGGCCGAAGTTCTCTCGACGAGGCGATCGCCGCAGCCGCGCACGACTGGCTCGAGCGCGAGGGGGAGGATCCGAAGA
>JAKJFB010000472.1:287-2670 GCA_022705125.1 Pseudomonadota bacterium | reverse complement strand
TGCACGCCGGACCAGGTGCAGCGATACCGCGACCGGTTGTCGGGGCCGCTGCTGGATCGCTTCGACCTGCTGGTAGACGTCGCGCGCCCGGGCGATGCGCTGTTCACCGCAGCGGCGGATCGGCACGAGGAATCGAGCGCCGCGATTCGCGAGCGTGTGATTGCCGCGCGCGAACGCCAGCGCCTGCGCCAGGGCACCAGCAACAGCACGCTGGGAGCGCGCGAACTGGAACGCGTGGCACCGCTCACTCCCGATGACCAGGCACTACTGGTCGCCGCGACGCACAAGTGGGGACTCTCGGCGCGCGCCTACCACCGCGTGCTGCGCGTGGCGCGCAGCATCGCGGACCTGGAGGACACGCAGGCGATAGCCTCGGCGCACGTGGCCGAAGCGCTGGCTTACCGGGTCAGGGAAGCGGCGGCGGATAACCCGGGAATGAACTCACCCCGAACCTTTTCCACCAGATGAGCGCGCGCCTCGACGACGGGCCGGGGCGCGCGCTGCGATCATTTTTGCAGGATCGTATCCAGTTCGCGCGCATAGGCCAGCAAATCCTTGCAGAAGAGTTCCGGCTGCTCCATCGGTGCGAAGTGCCCACCACTGGGCATCTGCCTCCAGCGCACGATGTTGTAGCTCTTCTCCACCCAGCTGCGCGGGAAGCGCGCGCCCTCGCCGGGGAAGTCGGCAAAGGCCACGGGCCTGGTCACGCGCGCGCCGGGCGGCACGGGTTCGTCATAGACCCCGCGATAGATCCACGCCGCGGTGCCGAAGGTGTTGTTGGCGAGATAGACCATGATGTTGTCGAGGATCTGCTCGCGCGTATAGACCGACCACAGGTCGCCGTTCTCCAGCTGCGACCAGGAACGGAATTTTTCGACGAGCCATGCCGCGACGCCGAGCGGGCTGTCGGCGAAGGCGTGATCCAGCGACACCGGCTTGGTGCCCTGGATATACATGTAACCGCCCTCGACTCGCCACGTGGCGCCGAGCTTCTGCATGGATTCGATTTCTTCGGGCGTCTCGGGGACGGCCGACGGGTTGGTCCAGCCATGCGCGAAGTTCAGGTGCACCGCGACGCAGCCTTCGCCTTCATAGCCGAGCCAGCCGGACACGGATGAGCCCCAGTCGCCGCCTTGCGCGATGTAAGCGGCGTAACCGAGCTCTTCGCGCATCATCTTGTCGAAGACTCTCGCCATGGTGCGCGGACCGATCGGACGCCTTGGCTTCGATGAAAACGCGAAGCCGATCAGCGACGGGATCACGACGTTCAGCGCATCCTCGGCCTTGCCGCCGAATTTCGCGGGGTCGGTGAGGCGCTCGATGCAATCGAGGAATTCGACGAACGAGCCCGGCCAGCCATGCATGATGATGGCGGTCTTCGGATTCGGCCCACTGCCCTTCACGTGGATGAAATGCACGTCGTAGGGCGCGCCATCCACTGCGACGGACGCGAGGAAATGCGGGAAGCGGTTCATGGCCTCTTCGCGCGCGCGCCAGTCATATTGGTTCAGCCAGTAATCGACGAGGGCGCGCATCTCCGGAATGCTGGCGCCATAGGCCCAGGGATCGGGATTGTCGTGCTCGGTCGGCCATTGCGCATCGCGCAGGCGGCGGGAGATCCAGTCGAGCTTCTGTTGCGGAATATCAACCTTGAACGGACGAACGCTCATGCTGCGCCTCGTTTTGAACGCCGAATGAATGCTGTGGCGGATCGAGCGGCGGCGAGAACGCCGTCCGGCAGCGTGCCTGACCGGCTGGCGCTACTCGCCGGGCGCCTCGGGCTTTGCGGCGCTCGTGCGGTAATCGCCGAACTGCTCGTCGCGCTGCTGCAGCGCGGCGGTGAGCTTGCCCTTGCCGGGCCCGATGTTCTTCACGAAGTCCTGGAAACCCTTCTGGTGGATCGCGAGCGAGCACAGCTCGGTGCCCTGGCGGATGCCCTCGCGCAGACCCATCACCGACATCTGCCGGTGCACGGCGCGCTTGTTGAGCTGCGCGATGTCGGGCGGGATCTTCGCGATGCGCTGCGCGACCTCGAGCACGCGCTGCTCTAGCTCCGCCAGCGGCCAGGCGCGCGTGGCCCAGCCGCGCTGCACGGCCTCGATGCCGTCGATCGGGTCGCCGGTCAGCACCATCTCCATGCCGCGACGCATGCCGACCAGCCACGGGTGGAACTGCATGTCGGGCACGCCGAAGCGCACGGCCGGGTAGCCCATCTGCGCGTCCTCGGCCATGTAGACGAGGTCGCAGCCGGTGGCGAGCTCGCTGCCGCCGGCGAGGCAGTAGCCGTGCACCTGCGCGATCACGGGCTTCGCCAGATCCCAGATGCCCATCCAGCCCTCGGTGACGTGGCGCGGCCACTGGCCTTCGCCCGCGGCGGTGAAGA
>JAKJFB010000472.1:0-268 GCA_022705125.1 Pseudomonadota bacterium | reverse complement strand
TGCCCTCGTTGCCGCCACCGAGGTCGTAGCCCGCCGAGAAGCAGGACCCGGCGCCGCGGATGATCATCACGCGCACGCTCTCGTCCATGTCGGCGGCCTGCAGCGCGTGCAGCAGCTGGCCGCGCAGCGCGTGGTTCAGGGCGTTGCGCTTCTCCGGGCGGTTCATCGTGATGCGGCGCACGTGCGGCGCCGGCTCGTCGACGAGGACCACGGTGTAGTCGTCGGCGCCGCGCGGCTGGCTGACGCGCGCGTTGCGTTCGGTGTAGGG
>JAKJFB010000471.1 GCA_022705125.1 Pseudomonadota bacterium | reverse complement strand
CTGCCGGCAGGTGGATGCGGCCGGTCAGCAGGCCATACAGGCGATCCTTCAGCTGCGCGCGCCGAAGCTTCAGCTTCTCGGTGTAGGCATCGGAGGGTGTCTCGATCTCCTGCTCGATGCGGTGGATCTCGTTGTCCAGCGCCTCGTAGTGCGCATACAGGCGGCGGAACCCGGCGCTTTCGGTCTTGAGGTCGTGGAAACGCTGTTTCAGTTCGGGGAATTCGTGCGCGAGGTCGCGGTGGTGCTCGAGAGTCATGGGTCGGTCTCTTCCGGATTCAAAGTTCCACAATTTTCAGCGTGGTCGTCGAGCCGCCGACGCCGAGCAGGTCGCCGCGCGTCAGGATGAGCCGCTCGCCGCTGCCGACCAGTCCGCGGCGCAGCAGTTCGTTCACTGCCTCCTGCGCCACCTCGCCGGCCGCGCAAACCGTGTAGTCAAACAGGATCGGGCGCACGCCGCGATACAGGCACATGCGGCGCACGATCTCCGGGTGGCGGCTCAGCGCGTAGATCGGCAAGCCGGAGCTGAGGCGCGACATACGCAGCGCGGTCGTGCCCGATTCGGTCAGGCACACCATGCCGGCGACGCGTTCCAGATGATTCGCGGCGTAGACGGCGGCCATCGCGATGGTCTCGTCGACGCGCGAGAATTCGCGGTCCATGCGGTGCTGCGAGCGGCGCACGTCGGGGTAGGTCTCGGCCCCGAGGCAGGTCGAGGCCATCGATGTCACGGTCTCCACCGGGTACTTGCCGCTGGCGGTCTCCGCCGAGAGCATCACCGCGTCGGTGCCGTCGAGCACGGCGTTGGCGACGTCGAACACCTCGGCGCGCGTCGGGATCGGGTTTTGCACCATCGATTCCATCATCTGCGTGGCGGTGATCACCACGCGGTCGGCGCGCCGCGCCTTGCGGATCAATTGCTTCTGGATGCCGATCAGCTCGGCGTCGCCCACCTCCACGCCGAGGTCGCCGCGCGCGACCATGATGCCGTCGGAGGCGAGGATCATCGCATCCAGCACCCGCTCGTCGTGCACGACCTCGGCGCGCTCGATCTTCGCGATGATGCGCGCCTGGCAGCCGGTGGCCTGCAGCAGGCTGCGCGCGTGCTCGATGTCGGCCGCGGTCAGCGGGAAGGAAACCGCGAGGTAGTCGAGGCCGAGTTCGGCCGCGTGCTCGATGTCCCTGCAGTCGCGATCGGTCAGCGCGGGCGCCGACAGCCCGCCGCCGAGGCGGTTGAGTCCCTTGCGGTTCGACAGCCGCCCGCCCATGCGCACCGTGCATTCCACGCGCTGCCCGTGCACCGCGGTCACGGTGAGGCTGATGCGGCCGTCGTCGAGGATCAGGATGTCGCCGGGAATGACACTCCCGGGCAGGCTCGCGAGGTCGACACCCACGGCACTCTCGTCGCCCTCGCCGTCGGGCAACCCGCAGTCGAGCGTGAAGGGCGCGCCGTTGCGCAGTTCGACCGCGCCGTCGCGGAAGCTGCGGATGCGGATCTTCGGTCCCTGCAGGTCGCCGAGCAGCGCGACCTCGCGGCCCGCGCGTGCCGCCAGGGTGCGCACCAGCGCGGCGCGAGCGCGGTGATCATCGACCTGGCCGTGCGAGAAGTTGAGGCGGAAGACGTCTACGCCGGCGTCGATCAGCGCCGCGATGAGCTGTTCAGAACTGCTGGCCGGCCCCAGCGTGGCCACGATCTTGGTGCGTCGCTGCACGCCCATGCAAAACTCCCTGGCGATGGTGTGCGCGCTCGCATACGGCGAGGGCGCGGCGGCGATTATGCCCCAGTCACGGCCCGCGGTGGCATCGTCCGGTTGACGGCGTGCGTGGCGCTTCGGTATACCGGCGCCTCCTTTGCGCATCGAGGTGCCCCGATGGTCGAGCTGTTTCGTCGCGCCGCGGCACACGGTGCGCGCATCGCGTTTCGCTCCCCCGCGGGCGAAACCTCCTACGCGACGCTGCTGGCGCGCTCGGCGTCCATCGCGCAGGCGCTGCTCGCCGGGCGCGCGGACCTGGCGGAGGAGCGCATTGCCTTCATGCTGCCCGCGGGAGCGGATTACGCGCTCGCGCAGTGGGGCATCTGGCGCGCCGGCGGCATCGCGCTGGCGCTGAACGCCGCGGCGGCACCCGAGGAGCTCGAGCACATGCTGCGCACAGCGGGCATACGGCGCGTGATCGTGCGCGCCGAAGCCGGGGCGGCGCTCGCGGCGACCTGCGCCGCGCTCGGCGTGAGCTGCGAACGGCTGGATTCGTTGCAGGGTGCGAGCGACGGCGCGCTGCCGGCGCTGGGGCCCGAGCGGCGCGCGATGATCGTGTTCACCAGCGGCACCACCAGCAAGCCCAAGGGCGTGGTGTCCACGCACGGCGTGATCGAGGCGCAGATCCGCACGCTGGTCGAGGCCTGGGAGTGGCAGGCCGGGGACTGCATCCCGCTGATGCACCACGTCCACGGCATCGTCAATGTGATGAGCTGTGCGCTGTGGAGCGGAGCCTGCGTGGAGCCGTTCGAGGGTTTCCAGCAGGAGGCGGTGCTCGGGCGCGTCGCGGCGGGTGCCTACAGCGTGTTCATGGCCGTGCCGACCATCTACGTGAAGCTGATCCAGGCGCTGGAGCAGATGGATGCGGCGCAGCGCGATCGGCTGTGCGCCGCGTTCGCGGGCATGCGCCTGATGGTGTCGGGC
>JAKJFB010000470.1 GCA_022705125.1 Pseudomonadota bacterium | reverse complement strand
GAAACCGGCAGCCTGTTTTCCAGCCTGTTTATTTTCGGCGCGTCTCTCTTTCTATTGTGGGTTCTCGCCGCAAGCAAGTGGGTTGACCGCCGGCTCTTCCGGCTGATTGGCTGGGCGTTGCGCACCTTTACGCGACTTGACGTGCGCGACTATCACGGACTGCTCCACCTCTCCGAGGGGTTCACCGTCCTGGAAGTCCCCGTGAAAGCGGACCACTGGGCCACGGGCAGCAATCTCATGCAACTGCGCCTTGCCGACGAAGGCATCCAAGTGCTGGGCATTCAGCGCGTCAACGGCGCCTATGTTGGGACCCCCACGGGCGAGACCTATGTGCGCAGCGGCGATACGCTGCTCCTGTACGGCCGCGAAGACTTGCTGCAAGCGCTGGACCAGCGCCGGAAGGACGAGGCCGGGAATCTGGCCCATGTCGAGGCCTGCGCCAGCCAGCGGGCGCTGATCGAGGAACAGGCCCGCCGCGATCGCGGCGCCGTCCGGGACAGCGCCCCGTTCACCTGACCATTCTCTCCGGAACGAACTACGCCGCCGGACAGGCCGGCGGCGTACCCCTGATTTGCTGGTGCGTCTGGCGCTATTCGACGATAATGAACTTGTCCGTGCCCATGATCCGCGACGAACCGGTCTCAATGACCTGTTGCACGGTGACTTCGCCGAGTTCCAGGTTGTCGAGGGTCTTGAACTGGGCCACGCTCACCCAGGTGCCGTCTTCGCGCGTGAAGCTTTTGGTGCCGATCTCCGCGACGACCTGGCCGCCCTGCAACAGGCTGCGCGATTCGCGTACGGCCGTGCCGCCCGCGGGACTTCCGAGCAGGGCGTACTGAATCGACGCCTCGATCATGTCGCCCCGTCTGACCTGCGACGGCAGCACGCTGACGCTTTCGAGTTTGAGCATTTCGCCCTGCGCGGGCTGGTAGTCGTAGGCCTTGGCCGTTTCTTCGGGGGTCTTCGTGCGGCGCGCGCGAATGTCGCTCGCGATGGCGCCCGCGGCCGCGCCCACCACGCCGCCGATCAGCGCGCCCTCGCCCGCATGCCCGGACTGGTTTCCGATGATCGCGCCGGTTCCCGCACCCAGCGCGCCGCCGAGGGCCGCCCCGCGCGGCACGGTCTGGCAGCCGCACACCGCTATCGCAATCGCGAGCCCAAGCACCGCAATGATTGAAGTTGTCCGCTTCATCCTGTACATCCTTTCACCGGTTTACGGTATCGCTCCGACCGATCCATTATACGTGGAATCCAGACGCACGCCAAACAGTTGTATTTAATTTAAACCCTAGGGGTTGGTACCCCATACGTCCATATCGCGAAACAGGGTCCGCCCCGGCAGCGTCGCCAGATGCACGATCATCTCCGCCAGGTCCGCGGCGTGTAAGTGCAGGCCGGCGCCCTCGTTACGCCCGGAATCCTCGCCGGTATCCACGCTGCTGGGATTCAGCACCATGACCCGAATATTGGATTTCCGGACCTCGTACAGCAGGGACTGGGCGAACCCCTGGAGCCCGAACTTGCTCGCCGCATAAGCCGCCGCGCCCGGGTCGCCTTTCTTGCCGCTCATCGAGCTGATCACAAAGATATCGCCGCGTTGGCGTTGAAGCATCCCGGGTAGAAACGCCCGGGTGGTCAGGAATACTCCCGTCAGGTTCGTCTCGATGACCTCGTTCCAGTCGTCCAGGGTCATCTCCACGACCGGCCCGCCTCGAAACAGCCCCGCGTTGTTCACGAGGATGTCGGGAACGCCCAGATCGCGGATAACGCCCGCGGCCATGGCCGACACGGCCTCCGGATCGCGCTGGTCACAGACATAGGGCGAGCAGCCGGGCCCCAGTTCGCGGGCGGCCGCTTCGAGCGAGGCGCGGCGTCTGCCGGTAATCGCGACGTTCGCCCCGGCCGCGCACAGGGCCCGCGCGATATGCCGTCCAATGCCCCGGCTGGCGCCGGTTACCACGGCCAGTTTGTTGTCGAGCCGGTGGCCCGTCATGGCTGGGCCGTCCCTGCGGCGCTGCCGCCGGCCTTCAACGCGGCAATGAAATCGTCGACGTCGTAGACAAAGCCGAACGCGAGCGCCACGCGCCACAGCGCCAGCTCCTTGCACCACTGATCGCGCGCAGAGGCCTTGTTCTCGACCGCCGCCGTGGCCTGCCGGAACGCGCTGCAGGTGACGCCGTACTGGTAGGTCATCTCGGCCATGCCCCCGGGCGACAGCAGCAGACACCAGTTGATCGCGAACCCCATGTAGATGAGGTGCGTGATATTGTGGGCGCGGCAGAGGCCGTAGAGCTGCGGGCCGTTCTCGGCCACGCCCTCGTCGCCCCGGGGATGGGCCTGCGGCCCGAAATCGATCCACGTTGTACGGCCGGGGGTAACCGTGCTGGTGCTTGTAATCGAGCATGGCCTGGAGGGCCGGGTCGGGACTGATCTTCTCTACGGAGGATTCCTTCCGCGGGGCCAGTTCGACCGCGCGTTCGTATCCCGGCAGGTGCGTGTAGTAATCGCCTCCCGCGACAACGTGGAACAGCGGCATGGGCGATTGACGGACCGCCTCCAGCAGCGGAGGGAACACCGTCTCCATGATCGCGTTTGCCCGGACAATGTACGGCACGACCCGCCACCACCCGGGGAACTGATCGGGCGAGGCGCCCGCGTCCCACGCGTGCATCACGAC
>JAKJFB010000046.1 GCA_022705125.1 Pseudomonadota bacterium | reverse complement strand
GATCGACATCCGCCACATCGCCTTCTCGTCGGCCTACCTCGGCTACGCCGCGGCAGCGCTCGACTTCTCGATCCCGCTGACGACCGCGGCGATCGCCTTCGCCGGCGTGCTGCTGATCGGCCTCACCAACCTGACGGTGAGCTTCGCGCTGACGCTTAGCGTGGCGATGCGCGCACGCCGCATCACCTTCGCGCAGAGCCGCTCGCTCGGCGGCCTGCTGCTGCGCCGCCTGCTGCGCACGCCCCATGCCTTCCTGTTCCCGCCACGCACAGACCAAGGCGTGGATCAAAGCGCGCTTGGTCCGACGCCGCCGAACGGCTAGAATGCGCGTCCCCGAGTCCTCGTCATAGTTCAATGGATAGAACGGGCGCCTCCTAAGCGCCAGATCCAGGTTCGATTCCTGGTGACGGGACCACTCATTCGCGTTTTCGGTGTTGTAAACGGTTGGTCGCGGCTTGCTCGGCAGGCGCTCGATTCGGGGACCGGAGGCGTGCTTCCCGATCGCACGAGCCCGATGCCCCGCTACTCCCAGGTGCTGTTCGACCTCGACGGCACCCTGATCGACTCCGCCCCCGCCATCCTCGCGAGCTACCGCGACGCCTTCGCCAGCACGGGTCACCAGCCGGTGATCGCGATCGACGCGGGCATCGTCGGCCCGCCGCTGCTCGAGACCCTGCGCATGCTCGCCGGGACCACCGACATCGGGGTGATCGACGCGCTCGCAGCCGGCTTCAAGGCGAGCTACGACAGCCGCGGCTACCGCCAGACCGCGGCCTACGCCGGCGTCGACGCGATGCTGCGCCGCCTCGGCGCGGCCGGCTGCACGCTCTCGATCGCGACCAACAAGCGCCTGCTGCCGACACGACTGATCCTCGAGCACCTGGGCTGGAGCGGGTATTTCGCCGCGGTGTATGCGCTCGACCTGTTCGAGCCACGCCTGCCCGACAAGGCCTCGATGATCGCGCGCCTGCTGCAGGATCGCGGCATCGCCCGTGGCGATGCGGTCTATGTGGGCGACCGCAGCGAGGACGGCGAATCGGCCGACGCCAACCGGCTGCCCTTCATCGCCGCGACCTGGGGTTACGGCAGCCTGGAGTCGACCGAGATGGCGCCGCACTGGCGCGCGGTGGCCAGCCCGGCGGCGCTCGTCGACGCGATTCTGGGCGACGCCTGACGCTTGCGGGCGTGCTCGTGCGCGCCTAGTTCCGGCCGGCGATCAGGCGCTGCAGGTACTCGACGGGGATGGCGTAGCTGATGCCCGACGGATCGGCGAGCACCTTTTCCTTGGTCGACTTCACGAACACCATGTTGAGCACGCCGATCACCTCGCCGCTGGCCGGATCGTAGAGCGGACTGCCGCTGTTGCCCGGATAGGCGGTGGCGTCGAGCTGGTAGACGCGGAACGGATCAGTGGCGAGGCGCCGGATGAGCGCAGGGTTTAGATCGCGGGAATTGGCCTGGGGAATCGCGATCGGCGTGATCGCGGAGACGATGCCGCGGTGCGTCACCGGTGTCATGCCGAGCACGGCACCGATCGGGAAGCCGGTGAATGCGACCTCCTGGCCCTCGACCACGCCGCCCCCGCCGGCGAGCCGGAGCGCAGGCAGCGGCTGCCCGCCTTCCAGGCGCAGCAAGGCAAGATCCTGCGCCCGCTCCGTAGCCACCACCCGCACCGGCCGCACCGCGCCGGTGAGATCGTCGCCCGGTAGCACGATGACGAGCCCCTCCATCTTCGCGCCGTCGATCTCGTCGGGCAGGACATGGGCGTTGGTGGCGACCAGCATGCCGTCGCCGACCGCAAAGCCGGTACCACGGAACAGGAAGGCCGGGCTGCGTGTGCGCTGGTAGGTGCCGACGGCGACGACCGAGGGCTTGACGCGCGCCAGCGTGGACGCCAGCTCGGCACGTGCGATCGGGGCCAGGGCGAGCGCGGCGGGAAGGGCGAGCGCGCAGGCCAGCAGCCGACGCCGCGCACGCGTCTCCGGGCGGGGATTCATGACTCGTGCTCCTCTTCCAGGGCGAGGCGAAGCTTGCGCAACATCGGGCTGGGGGGGACCACGCGGCTGTCGTAGGGATGGCGATCCTGACCGACGTGACGCAGGATGCGCTCCACGTAGGCACGCGTCTCGCGATACGGCGGCACCCCCCGATAGCGATCCACCGCCCCCTCTCCGGCGTTGTAGGCCGCTGCGGCGAGCGCGATGTCGCCCTCGAAATAGGCCAGCAGCCAGCGCAGGTAGGCGAGGCCGCCACGGATGTTCTGCTCGGGATCGTAGGGCTTGCCGACGTTGAAGCGCTCGGCCGTGGCGGGAATGAGCTGCATGACGCCCATCGCGTTCTTGGGCGAGAGCGCGTCGGGGTTCAGGGCCGACTCGGTCAGCCCGATCGCGAGGGCGAACTCGGGGCGCACGCCGTACTTGGGGGCCAGCTCGGCGAGCATGCGCGCAACCGCCTGACGCACCGCCGGCAGGCGCGCGATCAGCGCCTCGACCGGCCAGCGCTGCACGATCTGGGTCGAAGGCGTGTGCAGGCAGTCCGGTACGTCACCGGTGTATTCGCCGGTGTACCGCAACATGCGCTGCGCATGTTCATCGCCTTTCGCGGCCGCCATCGCGAAGAGCGTGCCGGCGTAGGCGTCGTTGCGCTCGACGCCACGGCCGTTGGCGTACATCCAGCCAAGCGCGTACATGCCCTCGCTGTCGCCGAGGCGCGCGGACTCGCAGTAGAGCAAGGCCGCATACGACTGGTCGCGCGGCACGCCCTCGCCGTGTTCGTAGGCCAGCGCCTCGGTGGCGAGATAGCGGGCCTGCTCGGCGAGCGCACGCTCGAACGCGCCCTCACCGGCCGCGGCGCAAACGGTCGAGGCCAGCGCGACCGCCAACCCCAGCAGCCGTGGAAGGCGCCGGAGGCGTGGCCGCGCAATCCTGCCGACCGGGACCGGGCAACTTGTCTTGTCCATGACTCTTTATCGCACACGCCACGCTGGATCGCCAACCCTGGGATCGGGGGATCAGAGCGACGCTTGCAGCGCACGCGCCTCCTGATGCATCGGGGTCCCCTCCTGCAGGCGCGGCATCAGCGCATCGAGCTGGCTGCGCGCCTCGTCCTTGCGTCCGGCCTTGGCGAGCGCCTTCACGAGGTTCAGCTGCAGCGGCAGCAGGTCGGGACCGATCGACACCGCGCGCCGCAGGTTGGCCAGGCCGGCATCGACCGCCCCGCTGGCGACCTGGATGGTGCCCACGGTATCGATGATCGCCGGGTTGTCCGGGGCGAGGCGCAGAGCCTGCTCGGCATACTCCAGCGCCTTCGGGTCCTTCGCTTCGTTGGCGGCCCAGGCCAGATTGTTCAGGATGATCGGGTTCTGCGGCGCCATCTCGGCCATGCGCGCAAAGATCCTGGCCGCATCCGCATACCGTTTCTCGCTCAGGGCCAGTTCGCCAAGATGGCCACGCAGCACGAGATCCGTCGGATTCGCCTTCAGCCACCCCTCGGACATGCGATTCGCATCGGCCCTGCGGTCTGCGCGGAGAAGGGCCGAATGCAGGCGTACCGCAGCCGTGCCTCCACCCTTGCGCTCGAGCGCCTTGCGATAAGCCTCCGCGGCATCGGGCCACTGGCTGCCCACCGCATGCACGTCGCCCTCGAGCAGGTAGCCTGCAGGAAGCTCGGGCTGCCGCGACTGGGCCTCGCGGGCAAGACGCAACGCACCCTGCGGGTCCTTGCGCTGCAGCGCCAGGGCGATCAGGCGCTGGCGGACGTCCATGGAGTCGGGGGCGATCCCCAAGGCCTTGCGCAAGGCCTGCTCCGCCGCCTGTCCGTCCATCAGTGCACGATGCATGTCCGCCAGCGCAACGAGCGGAAGCGGCGACTCGGGCAATAGCCCGACCAGCCGATTGAGCGCGGAAATCGCTTGCTGGCTGTCCCCCGCGGCGAACTGCGCGCGCGCGAGCGCCTCGATCGCGCGCGGATCGTTCGGATGCGCGGTCGCGAGCTTCTGCGCCACCCGCAGTGCTTCCGCAGGCTGCCCTTCGGAGAGATGGTGCTGGATGGTTGCCAGACCGACGACCGGGGCCCCGGGCGAGACGGCCTCGGCACGCTCCAGCGTTCCGAGCACCTCGATCGGCGCGGCGCCGGTGAGACGCTGCATCTCGGCGAAGGTCAGCAAGGCCTCGACACTCCTGGGGTCGCGATCGACCACCGCCTTGATGCGCCCGATGGCCATCTCGGGACGGCGCTCGGCCAGATCGAGCCGCGCCAGGCTGACCGCGGCGGAGAGATAGGTGGGCTGCTTCGCGAGTGCCTTCTCGAACGCTGCACGCGCAGCAGGAATGTTGCGCGTGGCCAGCATCAGCCCGCCACGAAGATTGTGCACGAGCGCATTGTCCGGCTGCTTGCGCTCGAGTTCGGCCTGTGCGGCGAGCGCCTTTTTCGCGTCGCCCCTGCGCAGATGCCCGACGACGAGGGCTAGATCGGCCTGGATGCCGCCCTCATCCATCCGGGAGGCTTCCTCGAGTTCGGTGAAGCCGGCATCCGCGTCGCCGACGGCCATGCGCGCGACCCCAAGGCGCGTTCGCGCACGCACGTCCGCCGGTGCTGCCTTCGCCGCCCGTTCGAAATAGTCCTCGGCACGCTCGAAATCCCCATTGGCGATGTACACCTGCCCTGCCAGGCCGAGCAGGCGGGCACTCGGCTGCGGAACCTGGAGCGCGGGCTGGACGAGCTCGAGCGCACGCTTCGACTCGCCGGTGGCGAGGTGCGAGGCCACCAACGCCTGGCGAGCGACGAGATTTCCCGGCGCGGCCTGGAGAACCCGGTCGAGATGGGCACGCGCGATCTCGTGATCGTTCAGCCGCAAATGCACGACGCCTGCGAGCAGTTCGGCGACGAGCAGCCCGGGCGACTCCTTGAGCACCTGCATGAGCGCGTCGCGGGCTTCCACGAGGCGATTCTCGCGGTAATCCCGCAGCGCTAGGAGGTAACGCGTGAAGGGGTGCCTGCCCACCGCCGACTTCATCGCGTCGAGGGCGGCATCGGCCTCGGCGATGGCGTTCTGGCGAAGCAGAAGGGTGACGAGCGCGTAATGGTTGGCCACCGTCCCCGGTTGCAGACGCACGGCTTCGCGCAAGGCGGCGAGCCCCTGCGACAGATCGCCGCGGGCAACGAGCAGGTCGCCGAGCAGCGCATGCGCATCGGCGACCTGCGGCGCGCGTGCGATGACCTCCCGTACGGCCTCTTCCGCTGCCTTCAGATCACCCTTGATCGCCGCGGTGCGTGCGAATCCGATCCGCGCCCCGTGCTCGTCGGCGTTCGCCCCGAGCGCCTGGAGATAGGCCGCCTGCGCCTTGTCGATCTCCCGCCGCGCCAGATGCGCATCGCCCAGCGCAGCCTGGACGATGGCGATCGTCGCGGGCGCGGTCACCCGAGGATCGCCGAACTCCGCGAGAAGCCGGTCGAACTCGCCCGCCCGCACCAGCGCCGGCGCAAGTTCGGCGGCGACCGCGTCGCGCGGGTAGCCGAGTTCGAGCGCCCGCTCGAGCTCCTTGACCGCGCCAGCGACGTTGCCCTGACGCAGGTTGACCCGCCCGAGGAGAAAACGCGCCTCGGCGAGATTGGCGTTTTCCTGCAGGGCATTCTTGAGCTGGATGCCGGCCGCGTCGAAGTCCTGCTTCTCCAGAAAGGACTTCGCCGAGGCGAGCATCTGCTCGGGCGTCTCGCCACAACCGACAAGAACGAGCGCCGAGAACGCGGCGACGGCGATGCCCCGAATGGGCCGGGACCAGCGCGGGTGGTGACGGACGGTGCGGTTTTCGCTCACGAAGCATTCTCCTTCTTGAGTCCGAAGCGGCTCAATAGATCGTACAGGGAGGGGCGGCTGACACCGAGGATCTCGGCGGCGCGGGCGATGTTGCCGTTGGTGCGGGCGATGACCTTGAGCACGGCGGCACGCTCGGCATCCTCCCGGACCTGGCGCAGGTTGAAGATCGAAAGGTCTTCGTCCCCCGCCGCGAGGCCGAGGTCTTCGGCTGCGATGCATTCGCCATCGGCCATGATCACCGCACGCTTGATGCAGTTTTCCAGCTCGCGCACGTTGCCCGGCCAGCGGTGCGCCTCGATCGCCGAGAGGGCGTCGTCCGTGAAGATGGGCGTGCGCCGGCCGTTCTCCTTGGCGAAGCGCTGTGCGAAGGCATGCGCGAGATAGGTCGCGTCGCCGTCGCGCTCGCGCAGGGGCGGGATTTCGATGACGATCTCGGCAAGCCGATAGTACAGGTCCTCGCGGAAGACCCCGGCCTGGATCTGCGCCTTGAGGTTGCGATGGGTGGCACACACGATGCGGACGTCGACCGGGATCTCCTCGCGCCCGCCGATGCGCTCGATCGAGCGCTCCTGCAGGAAACGCAGCAGCTTGGCCTGCAGCGCGAGCGGCAGGTCGCCGATCTCGTCGAGGAAGAGGGTACCCCCGTTGGCCGTCTCGATCTTACCGAGGGTCTGTTTCACTGCGCCGGTGAAGGCGCCCTTCTCATAGCCGAACAGCTCGCTCTCGAGCAAGGCATCGGGAATGGCGGCGCAGTTGATCGCCACGAAGCGCTCGCGGGCGCGGGCGGAGCGCATGTGCAGGCCGCGCGCGAGGATCTCCTTGCCGGTACCGCTCTCGCCGAGCAGCGCGACCGTGGCGGAGGCCGAGGCGAGCTTCTCGATCGTGCGGCAGACCTTGAGCATCCCGGGATCGCGGGTGAGCAGTCCGGAGAGCGGGCTGCCCTCGAGCGCGGCGAGGCGGGCGTTCTCCCTCTGCAGGTCGTGCATGCGGAAGGCGCGCTCGATGGTGAGATTGAGCAGCTCGGGCTCGAAGGGCTTGGCGAAGAAGTCGTAGGCGCCCAGGCCCACCGCCTTGATCGCGTTCTCGCGGTCATGCTGGCCCGTGAGCACGATGACCTTGGTATCGGGCGCGAGCGTGAGGATCTCGCGCAGGAGCTTGAAGCCCTCGCTGACGTCGTCGGGCGCCGGCGGCAGGCCGAGGTCCATGGTCACCACCGCAGGTTCGTGTTTGCGCAGCTGCGCGATCGCGCTCTCGCGGTCGCTCGCGACCACGGTCTCGCTGGCGTCGAACGCCCATCGCATCTGCTTTTGCAGCGCGAGGTCGTCCTCGACGATCAGGAGAGTACGCTGCTTGTCTTGCGTCGAATTCACGTTCTATATGCCCATCGCGGTAGATTGCCCGTCCTCGCGCCGGATGCGGGGGAGTTCGATACTGACGCGGGTGCCGCGCCCGACTTCGCTGTCGTAGTGCAGCGCGCCACCGATCTCCTCGAGGTACTGCCGGGTCTCGTAGACCCCGATCCCCATCCCGCTCGACTTGGTGGTCTGGAAGGGACGGGACAGCCGTTCGCGGACGAATTCAGGACTCATCCCACAGCCGTCGTCCTCGACGACCACGTTCGCCCGCCCGTCCTTCCCGGCAGCGAGACTGAGAACCACCTTACCATCCTGTGCCGTGGCATCCAGTGCATTTTGCACGACATGACCGATGATTCTCTCCAGCCGCTGCGGGTGCGCACTGACCTCCACCGGCCCCGCGGCTGCGCACACGAGCTCGATCACGGGCGACTGGCCACGCTTGGACTCGCACACCGCGCGCAGCAGCGCGGGGAGATCCACCGCGCGCGGCGGGTCGATCGAGCGCTTCTCCTGCAACTGCGTCATCAGCCCGCGCATGCGCGCCTCGACGTTCGCCACCGTATCCAGCATGTCTTGCTGGAACTCGGGGTTGTCGCGGTGGCGCTGGGCGTTCTTGAGCATCAGCGACAACTGGGCGACGAGGTTCTTCAGGTCATGGACCACGAAGGCCGACATGCGGTTGAAGGAGTCGAACTTGCGTGCCTCCAGCAAGGCCTCGGCCGCGAGCATACGGTCCAGATAGCCTGCGGCCTGACGCTGCGCCGTCTTGAGGAGATCGAGGACTTCCCAGTCGATGTCGAAGGGGGTCCGCGGCGAACCCAGTACGACGAAGCCGATCAGGCGCTCGGCGGTCTGCAGCGGGATCACCAGCCATGCCTCGTCGAGCCGTGACAGCCAGTCCGGCAGCACCAGACCCTGGTAGCGTCCGGGCTGCACGCGATACTCCTCGAGGTTGATCACCCAGCCGCTGCGGGCAAGGAACCCGCACAGCGGCGAATCGAGCGCCTCGACCACGTCGATCGGGGGCTGGTTGAAGCGCGAATGCGGCCGGCACTTGCCGTAGGCATCGGCCAGCCAGAGCGACCCTCCAGGGCTCTCGACAAGATCCGACAGCGCCTTGATGACCGATTGACCCAGATCGAGACTGCGGTCGACGGTCGACAGGGCCTGGGTGAAGCGCAACCACTCGCTCCGGTAATCGTAGCGGTACGGAAAGAGGTGCTTGCTGATGAAGACCCGCAGGCGCGCGCGCACGGCGCCCGAAAACAGCAGCGCGCCGAGGACCACCAGGCCGGCGAAGAGCAATGCCATCTGCAGTGCGCGCCCCCAATCGCCGCCGAAGAAGCGCACGTAATAGGCCGCAGCGGCGATCACGAGCAAATAGAGGCCGGCGCCGGCGAGCGCGGTCGAATGGAAGACGATCTCGCGCGATACGGACATCCGCAGGGTCCATGAGGGACTGCGCGTCCCCGCGATTGCGATCAGCGGGATGAGCAGGGCGTGCGCGATGCCGCGCGCTGCCCAGACATCCGCATCGATGCGCGAGAACAGGAGGGCATCGGCGAAGAGGTACAGTTCGAAGATGTAGCCCGCCGCCAGCGCGAGGCAAAGCGGCTTCAAACCCCAGCGCGAGACGGCGGGCATGCCCCGGTAGAGCTGTTCCACAAGCATCAGGCCGACGATCGCGTGCATCAGCCAGGCACCGATCGCCGGCGCGATCGGCAACCCTCCGGTGACGCCCGCCGACTCGAGCGCGAGCGCGAGCACCTGCGCCACCACCACCGCGAGCGCCACATACGCCGGCCAGCGCATCCACCGCCCCCACAACGGGCGGGACAGCACGATCAGGAACACGTACCAGGCCGCGCCCCTGAGCAGATCGAGCGCGACGGCGAGGGCACCGGAAAACGGCCAAGCGCCCCTGGCCTCGAGCGCCGAAAGACCCGCCCACAGACCGGAAATCGCCACGGCCGCGAACAAGGCCCCACCCGGCAGCGCGCCCCGCCACGCGAGGAAGATGTACAGCGCGAAGATGAGGAAGGCTACGGCCGCAACCCCATAACTCCAGATCGCAACCTCAAGCACGCCCCTCTCCCCTGTCACGCATTCGTGCGAACTGCGCCGTACCCCCGTCCAAGCGAGCCCGCAGTCTCACGCGGCCGCTCAGTGCGCGCCTTCACCGGTCAGGACGACCCTCACCGTCTCGAAGAGGACAAGGGTATCCAGGATCAGCGAGTGGTTCTTCACGTAATACAGATCGTACTGGAGCTTCTCCGCGGCATCGTCGACCGAAGCCCCGTACTGGTAACGAACCTGCGCCCACCCGGTGACGCCGGGCTTGACGCAGTGCCGCACCGCATAGAACGGAATCTGCTGGGTAAGCTGGTCCACAAAATAGGGGCGCTCCGGGCGCGGGCCGACCAGACTCATGTCGCCCTTGAGCACGTTGAACAGCTGCGGAAGCTCATCGATACGCAGCTTGCGGATGAAACGCCCGACGCGTGTCACTCGATCGTCGTTCGAAGTCGCCCACCGCGGCTTGCCGTCCTTCTCGGCGTCACGCCGCATGCTGCGGAACTTGATGACACGGAACGGCTTCCCACCGCGTCCCACACGCTCCTGCGAGTAAAAGATCGGCGCGCCATCCTCCAGCAGGATCAACAGCGCAGTGAGCACCATGATCGGCAAGGCCACGAGCAGGAGCGCGGTCCCGACGACGAGGTCGAAACAACGCTTGACGAAGGTTCGCGTCCAGCCTTGGCGGAAGCCGTCACCATAGATCAGCCAGCTCGCCCGCAGCGAATCCAGCCTCACTTGCCCCTGCACGCGCTCGAAGAAGGTCGACAGATCGAGGATGCGCGTTCCGAGCAACTTGCAGTCCAGCAGTTCGCGCAAGGAGAGCACTCCCCCCCGACGTTCGCGCACCGCGACGATCACCTCGTCCACACGCAGGTTGCGCACCACCTCCAGCAAGCTGCCCGGTGGCAACACGGCGTGCTGCTCCACCTCGACCCGTTCGTTTCCCCCCACCGGAAGAAAGCCGACCACTTCCACGCTGCGCTGCAGCGGACGGACCAGGTCCTGTTGCACCATGCGCGCGTCACGGCCGGTACCCACGATCAGCACGCGCGGCACGAAAAGGGCAGAGGCCTGGCGCTGATTGACCAGCCCGCGGACCAGCAACAGCGAACAGAGCAACAGCAATACGCTGAGCTGCAGGGAGTGCGGGGCAATTTCGGACCACGGCAACAGCCCGAACACGAGGTAGGCCACTGGTACGCTCACGGTCAGCGACAGGGCGACGCGCGCGAAGGTCTGCCGATGGGAACGCTGATACACCGGTCGGTACAAACCCATCGCCGCATTGAGGGCGATCATGCTTGCAGCGAAGGTAAGCGCCGATGGAATGCAGATTGCCCAGTCGACCGCGCTTGTCGGCGTCACGAGTACCGCAACCGCTGCAAGCACCACCGCAAAAAGCGTCAAGGCGTCGAACAGCACCTGCTGCAGGGTGTGCGTGGGAAGGTAGTGGCTGAACACCTTCAGCATCGAGGGGCCTCTGCATGTGTTGGGAAGGGTCGGAACCCTGGGCGCCGGGAGTGCTTATCGCGGAGGGATCGCCCGGCTCCTGATCGTGCCTAAGCTTAGACAATCACCGGCAGGACACCTGTGACTCACTTCACGGCGAGGGCGGGTGGAGCAAACCGCCTCGAGCACACCGAGCAAAATCGCACGAAACGCCCGCCTGGCCTTGCGGCAAATGCGGCGGCGCAGCATCCAAGGTTGATTTTAGCATGCGAAGCTTGTAGCGTCGGTCCGTTACCGGAGCACCGTTTCACACAAGGAGAAGTACATGACTCAAGCTCAACGCGATTTCAGCGAAGTCTACGGCCTCAGTTTCGAGGACCTTCACATTGGCCGTACCGCCTCGGTCTCACGTACGGTGAGCGAGGCCGACATCCTGATGTTCGCCGGCGTATCGGGCGACACCAACCCGGTCCATCTGGACGAGGAGTTCGCTGCGAGTACGATGTTCGGCGGCCGGATCGCCCACGGAATGCTCTCCGCCGGCCTCATCTCGGCCGTCTTCGGCACCCGCCTGCCCGGCCCCGGCTGCATCTACCTGTCCCAGAGCCTGAAATTCAAGGCGCCCGTCAAGATCGGTGACACCGTTGTCGCGCGTGTCACCGTCAAGGAATTGAAGGCAGAGAAGCGCCGCGCGGTTTTCTCGACCGTCTGCACAGTTGGAGACAAGGTGGTCATGGATGGCGAGGCTGAAATCCTCGTACCGGCGCGCACCTGATCGAGCATGCCCTCGCCTCGCGCGCCTCCCTGCAGAGGCCGTGCGAGGCACCTGCAGAAATCTCGCCACCCAGCTCTAAGCCCCCGGCGAACCCACCTTCCGCCGTCTGCTTATCCCATTGAAGATCGTGTCCATCAAGTTCGATGGTGGACACGATGGATGTGGTTATCCCGCGCCGGAGTCGGCGCACGCACAGCGAAGCCTTCAAGCAGTCTGTGGTCTCGGCCTGTCGTGAGCCCGGCGTCTCGGTGGCCGGCCTGGCTCTGGCCAACGGCCTGAACGCCAACCGGGTCCACCGCTGGATGCGCGAGCGCGGCATCGAGCCACCGAGTTCTCGCAAGCCGCTCTGCGCTGAACGCCCGCCATTGGCTGAGCCGGGCTTTGTAGCCGTGCAGGTGGCTCCCGCCGTCGAAACGTTGGCGATCCGCCTCGAAGCGCAGCGTGGCAACGCCCGCATTGAGCTCGAATGGCCGCTCCAGGCCGCTGCCCGCCGACCTCGATCAACTGGATGCCGATGCCTTGCGCCACCTGCTCATCGGTCAGGAGCGCGAGCTCGTGTGGCGCCAGACCAAGATCGAGCGGCTCACGCATGAGCTGGCGCTGCATAAACGTCATCGCTCCGGCGTGAAGGCCGAGCGCCTCTCCACCGAGCAGGCGCAACTCTTCGAGGAGACCGCCTAGGCCGCCCTGGCGGCGATGAGCGAAGAGCTCGAGCAACTTTAACCGGATACCAGCAAGAGCCAGCAGCCCAAGGGACAGGCCCGGCGCATCC
>JAKJFB010000469.1 GCA_022705125.1 Pseudomonadota bacterium | reverse complement strand
GGTCGAGATCCCGCAAGCGCAGACCTGCTGCGGCCAGCCCGCCTTCAACAGCGGCGATACCGCGCACGCGGCCACGCTGGCACGCCATTTCATCGAGACCTTCGAGGGCTACGACTACGTGGTCGCGCCCTCGGGCTCCTGTATCGGCATGACCAAGGTGCACTACGCCGAGGCGCTCGCCGACGACCCGGCCTGGGCCGAGCGCGCACGCCGCCTGGGCGAGCGCAGCTTCGAGCTGATGAGCTTCCTGGTCGACGTGATGGGCTACGCCCCCCCCGACGTGAAGCTCGACACCAGCTTCACCTACCACGACAGCTGCTCGGGCCTGCGCGAGCTCGGCGTGCACGACCAGCCGCGTGCGCTGCTCGGTCAGGTCGCCGGGCTCACCCTGAAGCCGCTCGAAGGCAACGACGTGTGCTGCGGCTTCGGCGGCACCTTCTGTGTCAAGTTTCCCGACATCTCCAACAAGATGGTCGAGGACAAGGTCGCCAATATCGCGGCGACCGGTGCCGCGACGGTGCTCGCCGCCGACATGGGCTGCCTGCTCAACATCGCCGGCAAGCTGAAGCGCGACGGCAGCAAGGTGCAGGCGCGCCACGTCGCCGAGGTGCTGGCCGGCATGACCGATCAACCGGCCATCGGCGAGGAAGGGTGACATGCAGTCGACCTCGCATCTGTTCAAGGACAACGTCGCCAAGGCGCTGGTCGATCCGAACCTGCAGCAGGCGCTCAACCATGTGCGCACCAAGTTCATCGACAAGCGCCTGGAGGCGATCAACGCGCTGCCCGAATTCGAGGCCCTGCGCGACGCGGCGCGCGACCTCAAGAACCATGTGCTGAGCCGGCTCGACGCGTATCTCGTCCAGTTCGAGGAGAACGTCACGCGCCACGGCGGCAAGGTGCATTGGGCGCAGACACCCGCCGAGGCGCGCGACCTCATCCTCGGCATCTGCCGCAAGGCGGGCGCCCGCACCGTCACCAAGGGCAAGACCATGGTGGGCGAGGAGATCGCCATCAACGACCATCTCGCCGCCAACGGCATCGAGCCGATCGAGACCGATCTCGGCGAATACATCATCCAGCTGCGCGGCGAGACGCCGAGCCACGTCATCGCGCCGGCCGTGCACGTGACCAAGGCCCAGGTTGAGGAGACCTTCCGCAGGGTCCACAGCGACCTCGACCCCAAGCGCAATCTGGAAGAGCCGGCGACCCTGCTGCACGAGGCGCGGGTCAAGCTGCGCGGCCGCTTCATCGCCGCCGATGTCGGCATCACCGGGGCCAATTTCCTGATCGCCGATTCCGGCACCACGACCATCGTCACCAACGAGGGCAACGGCGACCTGACCCAGACACTGCCGCGCATCCACATCGTGCTGGCGGGGATCGAGAAGATCGTGCCGTCGATCAGGGATGCCGGGCTGCTGCTGCGCGTGCTGGCGCGCTCGGCCACGGGCCAGGAGATGTCGGCCTACACCACCTTCTCGACCGGCCCGCGGCGGCCGGGCGATCTCGACGGGCCGGACGAGTTCCACGTCGTGCTGCTCGACAACGGGCGCTCGCGCCTGCTCGGCACCGAGTTCGAGGAGATGCTGCGCTGCATCCGCTGCGGCGCCTGCCTCAACCACTGCCCGATCTATCACGCGGTCGGCGGTCATGCCTATGGCTGGGTCTATGCCGGGCCGATCGGCGCCGTCACCACGCCGGCCCTGATCGGGATCGAGAACGCAGCGCCCCTGCCCGAGGCATCGTCGCTCTGCGGTCGCTGCGAGAGTGTCTGCCCGGTGCGCATCCCGATCCCGAAGATCCTGCGCCACTGGCGCGAGGAAGCCTTCGCCCGGCGCCTCACCGGCAGTCGCGCGCGCTGGGCGCTCGGCCTGTGGGCAGCGCTGGCGACACGCCCGGCGCTGTATCGCCTGGCGACCGGAATTGGCGCGCGCGTGCTGAAGACCCTCGCCGGCAGGAAGGGGCGCTTCAAGTCGCTGCCCTTGGCCGCCGCCTGGACCAGATACCGCGACCTGCCGGCGCCGCAGGGCAGCACGTTCATGGCGCAGTACAAAGGCAAGCGCTCATGACCTCCGCCCGCGAGCGCATCCTCGGCGCCATCCGGGGCAATCTGGAGAATGGCGGGCGCAAGGCCGCGGCCTATCCCGGCTCCGGCCCCGAGCCCGCGCGCGGCAGGCTGCCGGCGTCGGAGCAGCGCGCGCTGTTCCTGCGCATGGCGGGCCAGGCGGCGGCCACCACCGATGTCGCCAGATCGCGCGCCGAGATCCCGGCGCTGATCGCCGCCTATCTGAAGCGCCACAACCTGCCGGCGCAACTGCGCCTGGCGCCCGACCCGCGCGTCACCGGGCTTGATTGGAAATCGCAGCCGCTGCTGGAGATCAGCAGCGGCACCACCGAGGGCGACGACCTGATCTCGGTCACCGGCGCCTTTTCCGGCGTGGCCGAGACCGGCACGCTCGCGCTCACCTCCGGCGCGCCGTCGCCGACCCTGCTCAATTTCCTGCCCGAGAACCACATCGTGGTGCTCGAGGCCAAGGACCTCTCCGGCTCCTACGAGGATCTGTGGGCGAAGCTGAAGGAAGCCTACGGCGCGGAGATGCCGCGCACCCTCAACCTCGTCACCGGCCCGTCGCGCAGCGGCGACATCGAGCAGACCATCCTGATGGGCGCGCATGGCC
>JAKJFB010000468.1 GCA_022705125.1 Pseudomonadota bacterium | reverse complement strand
CAGCCTGCCTCAGACCGGCAAGGGACCCGCGCCCGCAAGATAGGCGTGGATCTGCGCGATCCTCTGCGCATCCTCGGGCCTGGCCTGCTTCTCGTAATCGCGCGTCGCCAAGCTGCGTCGGGCTGGCGCCAGGCCAAGCAATTGCCGCAGCTGCGACACCGCAGATTCGACACCCTCGCCCATGATGTCCTCGTAGCTCAGGCACAGGTCCGTGCGGGAGCGGAACTGCTGTTCGAAATTGGGTCAGTTGCGCCGCGGCATTGAGGACCGCCGAGGTCTCGACCACGAGGTGCGGGTTGCTCAGTTCCTCGACCTTCCTTTCCTGTTCGGTGTATCGCGAGAAGACATTGGTCTTTAGGCTGCGCACGTACGAATAGGCCTGCGCTACCACGTCACGTCGCTCGAGCCAGATCACCGTGTCGAAGCCGAGTTCCAACAGGTCGAACTGCTGCTCGTTCCTCAACCGAATGACCTGGTCAAGTTGCGCCTTGAGGCCGAACACACCGTTGGGCGTCGTCGAACCGGCGAGGACAAGATCGCAGTAGTGCCGCCTGTCGAAGGGTCTGCCCAGCCGAGCGTGCGCCGCGGCGAGATAGACGGGACTGAACCACTCGTAGGGATAACCCATCTCACCCTCGCTCCGCAGTTCATGGGCCAGCCAGTTGGAGCCCGTGCGGGGTGTGGACAGCAACAGATATCGCTTGCGAACGTCTCCGGGCTGGCAGGCCGCCGCTCGCGCGAGGAAGGCATCCACGTAGCCTGCGACCCTGTCTTCGGTCGCCTTCCGACCCAGTACTCGTATGTCTATCCGTGTCATCAGCAGCTCCCCCGTTCTCCGGTCGCGCAGGGCCCCAACCGGCCCTTCAGTGTGCTCATGCCCGCGCCGCCTCGTCGCGCACAGGGCGCAGCACCAGGCAACCCAGCGCCGAAAGCAGCACCGCGCATGTCATCGTGAGCGCGGTAGGCACCAGCGTGCCGTCGTAACTCTGCCCGACCACGTAGCCCGAGGTCGCGGCCATCGCGGTCTGCACGAAACCGAATACCGCCGAGGCGCCGCCGGCGGCCATCGGAAACTGCGAGATCGCGCCCATCTGTGAGTTCGACAGGCACAGGCCGCTGCCGAGAAAGCAGAGGAAGATCGCGAGAATCACGGCGAGCAGCGGCTGCGCGGGCCCGAAGGCCAGCGCGCACAGCAGGCCGATGCCGGCCAGGTTCACGGCCACGCCTCGCCCGAGCGTGCGGCGAATGCCGATGCGCGTGACCAGCACCGAGCTCAGAAGCGCGCCGCCCATGTAGCCCGCGACGCACAGCATGAAGGTGTAGCCGAAATGCTGCGGCGCCACGCCGAGCATCTCGATCATGATGAACGAGGCGCTGGAGATGTAGGCGAATGAGGATGCGAAGGCCGCGCCGCCACACAGCTGGTAGCCGACGAAGGCGCGGCTGCGCAGGCAGGTGCCGAACTGCCCGAACACGCGCCACAGGTCGAGCGGCCCGATCCCGATCGAGGGACAGCTCTCGACGAGGGCGCGCAGGCCCGCGAGCGTGGCCAGCCCGAACAGCAGCATGCCGGCGAACTGCGCGCGCCAGTCGAAGCAGTACAGCAGCCAGCTGCCCAGCACGGGCGCGAACAGCGGTACCACGGCCATGGCCGCGGCGAGCAGCGCCATCATCCGCGCGGCATCCTCCGCGCGATAGCGGTCGCGCACGATCGCCCGCGCGATCACCGGCCCGGAGGCAGCCGCGAGTCCCTGCAGCAGGCGTGCGCCGAGCAGCGTGGTGATCGAGGGCGCGAGCGCGCACAGCAGGGTGGCCAGCGCGTACAACCACAGTCCCGCCGCGACCACGGGCTTGCGTCCGTGGTAATCCGACAGCGGACCGAACAGAAGCTGGCCCGCGGCGAAGCCGACCATGAACAGGCTCAGCGTGAGCTGGCCCTCGGCATGGCCGACGCCGAGATCCGCCACGATGCCCGGTATCCCGGAGAGATACAGGTCGGTGGATACCGCGGCGAACGCCACCAGCGCGATCAGCGTGGCGCGCGCGGACAACTCACGCATCCGCGCTCGTTCCAGTGCTGCGCTGACTCATGTGCGCGCGGACGCCGTCCCCATCAGGACTCCAGCACCAGGGCTTCCAGCTGCCGGTGCCCCATCAGGCCCGGCTGCTGGCGCTTCAGCACGCCGTCGCGCAAGACGGCGAAGTTGGGAATGCTGCGCACCCCGTAGCGCTGCGCCAGCGCGGGCTGCTCCTCGGTGTTGACCTTCAGCACCAGCGCGCGGCCGGCCAGATTCGCCGCCGCCTTTGCCACCTCGGGAGCGGCCATGCGGCAGGGACCGCACCACGGGGCCCAGAAATCCACCAGCACCGGCACAACAGCGCCGCCGATGATCTCGTCGAACATCGCGGCATCCGCCTCGAACGCTTGCGCCGGCGGCGGCAGCGCGGCCTTGCACGCGCCGCAGCGGCCGGTGTCGCACAACCTTGCCGCGGGCACCCGGTTCGCCGCGCCACACGCGGCACATTTCCTGATCATCGGGCACCCTGCGCGCCGGCCGGCCAGTCGACCACCACCGCACCACGCAACTCACCCACGGCAAAGCCCGTGGCGGCGTCGGCGGGATACTGCTCGCGCAACGCCTGGCGCACCGGCTCGGCAATGGTGGCGCCATGGCACACCAG
>JAKJFB010000467.1:2420-2682 GCA_022705125.1 Pseudomonadota bacterium | reverse complement strand
CGGCACTTGCGCGCCTGCGCGATGAGCTGGGCGATCATGCCCGGGAGCCGCTGGCAGCGCTCGAACAGCAGGCCGCCACGCTGGCTGCCGATGTGCAGGCGCACGAGCTGGCGCAGGCAGAGCTGCGTGATGCCGAGCGCGCCCGCGCTGATTGCATCGAGCGGGTCACGCAGCTCGCGAGTGCCACGGACTCCAAGCGCCTCGCGGCGCACACGGCCGAGCGCGCCGAAGGCGAGGCGGCCGCCGCCTTCGCGACGCAGCA
>JAKJFB010000467.1:0-2376 GCA_022705125.1 Pseudomonadota bacterium | reverse complement strand
GCCGTGGCCGAGGCGCTGCGGGTGGCGACGGCTGGCGCCGAGCGCCTCGGCACGGAGCTCGAAGCGGCACGCTCGAGGCAGCAGCAAGCGAGCAGCGGCCTGGTCGGGGCGCAGGTGGAGGCCGCTGCCAGGCATGACGAGATGCAGCGTGCGGCGGCGCTGCTGCAGGAGGCCGAGGCGACGTGGCAGCAGCTGCTGGCGGCGAGTCCCTTCGCCGACACCACGGCGTTTCGCCAGGCCCTGCTCGAACCCGGGGAGCTGCAGCGCCTGGAGCAGGAAATCCGCGACCGGGAGAACGCGCTGCTGCTGGCGCGCCGAGCGCTCGAGGATACCGCTGGCGCCATCGCTGGTGCCGAGCGACCGCAGTTGCCGGCGCTGGAACACGCGGAACTCGTGGCGCGCACGGCGCGCGATGCGGCCGTCGGTGACGTGCGGGTGCTGGGGGAGCGCCAGGCGGCGCTGGAGCGAACGCAGCACGCGCTGGCGCAGCTGCTCGCGGAGCAGGCCGCGCTGGAGGCCGAATATGCGGTGCTGGGGCGCCTCGCGCGCATCGCCAACGGTGGCAACGCGCACAACCTCAGCCTGCAGCGCTTCGTGCTCAGCGTGCTGCTCGACGAGGTGCTGGTCGAGGCCGGGCACCGGCTGCGCTTGATGAGCCGGGGCCGCTACCAGCTGTCACGGCGCGAGGAGGTGCGTGATGCGCGCAGCAAGTCGGGCCTCGAGCTCGATGTCGAGGATGCCTACACCGGGCGCGTGCGCTCGGTCGCCACGCTTTCCGGTGGCGAGAGCTTCATGGCCGCGCTGGCGCTGGCACTCGGGCTTTCCGACGTGGTGCAGGCACACTCGGGCGGCATACGGCTCGATACGCTGTTCATCGACGAGGGCTTCGGCAGCCTGGATGCCGATGCGCTGGAGCTGGCGATTCGCACCCTGGTCGATCTGCAGGCGGGCGGGCGCATGGTGGGCATAATCTCGCACGTGCCCGAACTGAAACAGCAGATGGACGTGCAGATCGTGGTGGAACCGGGCGCCAGCGGCAGCCATCTGCGGCTGGTCGTGCCGTAGGGAGTATGCAGCGCATGCGAGGCAACCGCACGATCACGACCGCGCTGGTGCAGACGCGCATCCGCCGCGATCGTGACGGCGGCTTCCGTGCGCTGTTGAGCCAGCAGTTCGACGGTCGGACGCTGCGCCGGGAGCTGCAGTTCAGCGTGAGTCCGGAGCAGTTGGCGGAGTCCGGCGGCGCGGCGATGTATTGCCCGAGCTGCCGCGCGCGGCGTCGCTGCGATGCGATCACGTTCACGCGCGTCGGGCCGGAGAACGGCTGGTCGCGGCGCGTGCGCATGTGCCGCAGCTGCTTCTACCACTTCGTCACCGCCGAAGTGTCCGAGTCGCTGATCCTCGAGATGGGCGAGATGCTCGACGAGAAGGACGAGGGCGGCGCGCCCGCCGGTCCCGGCGCCTCGACGGTGATTCCCTTCCGGCGCGGGCGGCCGCGCTAGGGCATGTTCGCCTGCAGCATGGTGATCAGCCTGGTCTTCATCGGTATCACCCAGTTCTGCTTCAGTTCGGCCGAGAGCAGGCCGTGCGCCTCGAGCTCGTCGCACAGATGCATCTGGTGCGCCAGGTCGAACACGTCGAACTGCGCGGTGATCCTGCCCGCGCCGTTGAAGGTGATGAAGGAGATCCCGGGCGTCTCGAACCAGGAGCCGTCGGGCCGCTTGCCCGGGCCGCGATTCATCCAGTGCGTCACCACGCGGCCCTCGTTGCCGACGTAGACATCGAGATAGGGAAAGGTCCAGCCTTCCCAGCCGCGCTGCATGTCGCGACCGTAGTGCGTGGCCTTGATCTCGTCGATGCCGGTGGCGCACACGCGCATGGTGCCGGCGTACTCGCAGACGTAGACGCACTCGGGCGCGTACATCTCGTCGACGAAGAAGGTCCACTCGTTGCGCTGCTCCGCCTCCCGGTGAAAGGCGATGAGTTTCTGCGCGGCCCGTTGATAGATTTCCTGCGTCACGCGGTCGGTCTCCTGTGATTACATGGGCATGAAGCGCAGTTCGGGATCGGGGCTGCTGCGCTGCCAGAGCTCGTCGAACTGCTCGGTGTAATGCCTGACGAGGGGGCGGTCGTCGCGGTTCCAGAAGCACACCTTGTCGTCCTCGTTCGGGATGAAGAAGATCCCGCCGTCGTCGACCAGCACGTAGTTCGCCACGTAGTGGTCCGGGCAATACGTGAGCTTGCGCAACAGCACCGAGGAGACCAGGCGCTGGTGCAGGGCGCCGATGCGGTGGGTGCGCCGCGTCAGGAACTGGCTGTCCTTGAGCAGGATGCGCACCTCGCAGGCGCGACCCTGGCGCGCCACGCGCGACAGTT
>JAKJFB010000466.1 GCA_022705125.1 Pseudomonadota bacterium | reverse complement strand
ACGCCGGCTCAGGGCGCGGAGCCGGGCCCGGCCGATGGATTCTGGTACTGGATCAGCCGCTGGATGCTGTTCAGGGACCCGCCGGACCACGGCCGGCTGCGCGGCGTATTGCAGGATGCGTTCTCCGCGCCGCGCGTGCGGGCCATGCAACCGCTCGTCAGCGCGGCGCTGCGCGAGTCGCTCGACACGCTGGCGCCGCGCACCGGATTCGACGTGGTCGAGGATTTTGCGTCCCGCCTGCCGTTCGAGGTCGTGTCGCGGCTGATGGGCGCCGAAATGGACGACGCCGTGCGCTTCGGGGAGTACTCGGCGCAGATCGTCAGGGCGCTCGACCTTCGCACCACGACGGCCGCTTACGCCGCCGGACAACAGGCGGCTGTGGCGATGGCCGAGCATTTTCGCGGCGTTGCCGCGCGGCGCCGACGCAGCCCGCGCGAGGATCTCGTCACGCTGCTGGTCGCCGCCGAGCGCGACGCCAGGATCTCGGAGCAGGAAATGATCGCGACCTGTCTCCTGCTGACCGTTGCCGGCCATGAAACCACGTCCCACTTCCTGAGCTACGGCATCCACCAGCTGCTGCTGCACCCCGCGCAACTGGCGCGATTTCGCGCCGACCCCGCGCTCGACAAGCCGATGGTCGAGGAGGCGCTGCGGCTCTCCTGCCCGCTGCAGATGGTGCCGCGCCTGGCGCGCGAGGACGTCGGGCTCGGCGGCAAGCGCATCCGCGCGGGAGACGACCTCACGCTGGTCCTGGCTAGCGCGAGCCGTGACGAGGCCCTGTTCGACAACCCCGACACCTTCGAGCTGCAGCGCGCGCCGGGCACGCAAGCGGCGTTCGGCATGGGGGCGCACTTCTGCCTCGGCGCGCTGCTCGCGCGGCTGGAGGGCAAGCTGGCATTCAGGGAGTTCTTCAACCGCTTCCCACACCTGGAGCTGCGGGCGGATGGCGCGTCGTGGAACGATCGCATCGCGGTGCGCGGACTGTCCAGGCTGCCGGTCGTCGTCGGCCCTCGCTGAACGCAGGAGAAAGCCTCGCGATGGAAATCAGGGAGAAACTGCTGCTGACCGGGCCGAACCGGCGCAGCGACAACACCTTGCTCGAGCAGCAGCTGGTACTGGGGCCGCAGGAGCTCGAGGCGCTCGCGCCGCGCGTCGATGCACTGCGCCGCCGGCTGCTCGCCATGCTGCAATCGCAGGGGATCACCCCGCCTGCGGGCCAGACCCCGGCGTGCCGCGAGGGCATCGAGGTCGGCGCCGCATTCGCAAGCCTCTTCAGCGCCACCGCACTGGCGCTGCAGACAGCCGCCGGCCACCGGGTGGCGGAGCAGGGCTTCGTGCGCGACAGCGCCGGCAACGGCGTATGGGCCTGGTTCGAGTACGAGCACGACGAGGTCGGCACGCGCGCCTCCGGTCTTGCCCTGCAGCTGATCAGCGAGCTGGAGCCGGCTCTCGACTGGCAGCCCGAGGCGGCGCAGGAGCCGTCGGACTTTTCCCGCCGCCTTGCAGAATTCCTCGCGTTCGCGCGCGCACGCGTCCTGCCACGCGACGTCGACGCGCTCGTCCGGGCCTGCCATCGCCTGGATGTGCCGGTCGTGAAGCTCGAGCGTGCGCCCTACCAGGGGCTGCAAGGGGCGTTCCGTATCCGGCCCAACGGGCTGCTGAAGCTCGGTCATTGTGGTCAGCAGCAGCTGCTGGACGGCAACTTCTGCATCACGCGCAACGCGGCCCTGCTCCCGTTGCTTCACGATCGCGAGGCATTGCTCGCGAGGCTCGGGCAGCTGCACACGCTCGCGCCGCGAGACGATTGCGCAGGCGGCGACTGCCACCGCTTCCTGGTCGTCGACCACCAGGTGCTGGGCGTGGTCGCCAACGGGCGCGAACTGCCACTGGCGCAGGTGCACGAGTCGGCGTTGCAGCTGGCGCAAAGCATTTCCTCGCAGCTCGACGTCGGCATGCTCGTGCTCGACGTCGTGACGCGCGATATCGGCCGTCCACTGGCGGAGTCCGGCGCCGCCGTCACCGGCCTGGAGCTCGCGCCGCGGCTCGACGAGCTGTTGCCCGCGCATTCGCCGCTGCTGGAGCGCGCGGCCGAAGCCTTCGTGCGCTGGCTCTACCCGCCGGGCCATCCCGCGCGCATTCCCATCGTCGCGATCACCGGCACCAACGGCAAGACCACGACCTCGCGCATGATCAGCAGGATCATGAAGTTTGCCGGCCGGCGCGTGGGCACGGTCTGCTCCGGTGGTTTTTACATCGGCGAGCAGCTCGAAGGCACACCGCGCCAGTTCGGCGGCGATCTGCAGCATCACCTGTTCGAGCGCCCGGACGTGGATTTCGCGGTGCTCGAGGAGTACTTCGGACGTATCGCCCGCGCGGGATTTCCGTTCCGCTGGTGCGATGTCTCCGTCCTGACGAACGTCACCGCCGATCACCTCGGCCGCATCGGCACGCACACGCTCGCGGAGATGGCGGCGTTGAAGGGCGCGGTGGCGACACGCGCCCGCGAGCGGGTGGTCCTGAACGCCGACGACGCGCACTGCCTGGCCATGGCTGCCGGCCTCCCGCCCGAGCGCGTCTGCCTGGTCTCGCAGCGGATGAGCCATGCGGAGTTGCAGGCGCGGCTGCCCGATGCGCGCGGCGCCTGCGTGCTGGAAACGATCGAGGACGCCGAGTGGATCGTGCTGCACGATCGCG
>JAKJFB010000465.1:377-2698 GCA_022705125.1 Pseudomonadota bacterium | reverse complement strand
CCAGCAGGCCGGCCATGATCCGCAACAGCGTGGTCTTGCCTTCGCCGTTGGGGCCGACGAGGCCGACGCGGTCGCCGTCGGTGAGGCGAAACGAAGCGTCGGCGAACACCCGCCGAGGCCCAAACTCCTGCGACACGTGCTCGCCGACGATTACCGACATCCTGCGTACTCCCTCGTCGCGGCGGGTCAGCCCGCCGCCGTCACTTCTTCTGTTTCTGCCGCGCCTTCACTTCGTCGTCAGCCTTCTTCCAGACATCGCGCAGGCCGCGCATCCGCTCGCGGATCGGCAACTGCTGCGTGCACTCCTGCTCGCACTGCCCGCAGTCGATGCAACTGTCGATGACCGCGTCGACCGGGTCGACGCCCCAGTGATACTTCAGCCGGCCCCAGACCTGGGCCTCCTGGCGCATGGTCACGTAGTTGAAGGTGTCCATCAGCCGCGGCACGGGGATGCCCTCGGGGCAGTCCTTGCAGTAGCCGCAACCGGTGCAGAGCTGAGCGAAGCCCTCGCAGGCCGATGCCTTGGCCGCCTCGAGGCCCGCCGCGTCGTAGAGCTTGATGCCCTCGACGGCTTCGACCGCCGTGCGGGCATCGTCGAGGTTCCGCACGCCGACCAGGGCGCCGGTGACCTCGGGATAGCTCATGACGAACCGCAGGCCGCCGCGCAGGAGGTCGTCGCCGGGCTCGCGCTTGAGGAACTCGAACTTGTCGGGGGCCTGCCAGTAGACGCCGCCGCCGAGCGGATTCATGACCATGACGCCGAGGCCGGCCGCGTGTGCCGCCTTGATGCCCTCTTCGCGATACATGAAGTTGGCCGCACAGAAGCCCAGCAGGATGCCCTCGTAGACGCCTTCGCCGACGAGCCGCGCGGTGTCGGCGGCGTCGAGGTGGCTCGACACGCAGATGTGTCGCACAAGCCCCTCTTCCTTCATCTTGCGGAAGGCCGCGACGACACCCTTCTTCTGCCGCTCCTCCCACTCGGGCCACGACTTGAGGCACCACGTGTGATAGAAATCGATCTGGTCGACGTTGAGGCGCTCGAGGCTGGTCTCGAGCTGCTTGCGAACGTCGTCCTCGGTGGCGGCGAACGTCTTGGTGGCGACGAGGAATTTCCGTCCGCCGGCGGCCTGGCGTTTCTTCATCTCCTTGATGGCCGTGCCGAGGATGATCTCGCTCTTGTCCTGGCAGTACCCGGGCGCGGTGTCGAAATAGGTGACGCCCTGTTCGTACAGGTAGAGCGGAATCTCCGCCATGCGGTCGATCTCGGTCGGCGCCTCGTAGCGCATGCCGCCCATCGAAAGGATCGAAACCTGCTCGCCCGTCTTCCCGTAAGGCCGATACAGCATCCTTGCACCTCCGTCTCGTGATCACAGAACTCAGCCAGCAGCGCGACCTGCACAGCGAACTAGCCAGTATACCCGTTCTTGCGATTGCTCTCAACCCTTCCGTGGCACGAACCCACCGCGGCGCGCAACGAGAGACCTCGGCCGCGGCACGGATCTTCCCTCACTCTGCGTCGATGTTCATGAAAGGTTGGGCGGTCAGCAACATCAAGGGCGTCGTGGAGAATCACGCATGCGCGCAACGACCTGCGGCAAAGCGCGTGGTGGGCGCGCGTCTGCGCGCAGACCCTGCAGTCGCTCGGCTTACTTGCCAGGCTGAAGCTCCACCAGGCGCACGCTGTGGCCCGGCATGGGGAGGTCGAGCCTGAGTTCGCCGTTGCCGACGGTGATGGGTGCGTCGGTCAGCTCGACGGCGGGCCTGCTGAGCTCGGAGTACTTGGCGGCATTGGCCTTCCACACGGGCACGCCGGCCTCGCCGTAGAGGCGAAGCACCGCTCCCTCGTAACGTCCCGCTCCCTCCAGCCGCTCGACGCCCGCCGCCGCGCAATCCTTTTCCTGCTCGTAGGCCCATACGCCGTGATCACGGTCGACGAGCCACTGGCTCCGCCGCCACGTCTGCCCCTTCTGCATCCGCTTGTCGCGCACCACCAGTTGCACGTGCTGCGGCGGCGCATTGTCGCGCTTGGGATAGTGATTGTAGACGAGCACCAGTAACCGGTCATCCACGCGCGCGGCCAGCGCTCCACACTCGATGGCCTTGTCGTCGGTCGCATCCGTCTCCACGCTGACGCCCAGCCGCGCTCCGCCGACCATGCGTTCCATCATCTCCAGCACGCGGCCACGCGGATGCATCACGCCGCCGGTGGCCTGATCCCACTGGTACATCTGGAGGACGTTGTGATCGTAGACGTGAACGGCCAGGGCGGCCTCGAAGCTGGCCGACCACGCGGTCGTCTCGCCGGCATAGAGGCGGCGCGG
>JAKJFB010000465.1:0-367 GCA_022705125.1 Pseudomonadota bacterium | reverse complement strand
CTCGCCCGCCTCCAGCGGGACCTTGCGGAACTGCTCGTAGCGGTCCAGCCGCTCGCGCATCGTCTCGAACGCCCGATCGAAATTCTCCAGCCCTCCGCCCACTCCCGCATACCACGAACACTGGAACACGTCGATGGGCGTGCCGACCTTGCCGGTCACGGCGTTGGTGCCGGTTGCCGCGTGATCGATGATGTCCAGTCCCCAGCGCGGACGTCCGCGGCGGGCCCGGCCCGAGGAGCCCGGATTCAGGATGTTCCCCGGCCCGATGCGGGCCTCCGGCAGGGCGCTCCGCACGGCGGCCACCGTGTGATCGTAGTGCGACAGGTACTGCTCCTTCGTTCCGGTCCAGTGGCCGGGATACAGATCG
>JAKJFB010000464.1 GCA_022705125.1 Pseudomonadota bacterium | reverse complement strand
TTCCATTTCATCGAGAAGCCGAGGCCGCCGAGCCACACCGGGCGCGTGACCTGCGGCCACGCCGTGGATTCCTCGGCAATCGTCAGCGTGCCCGGATGCTCGCCGTGCGTGAGCTCGTTCAGTTCGCGCAGGAACTGCATCGCCTCGAGGTTCTCGCGCCCGCCGTGCACGTTCGGCGTCCAGTCGCCGGGCTCGCGCGAGTAGTCGAGGTAGAGCATCGAGGCGACCGCATCGACGCGCAGGCCGTCGATGTGGAATTCCTCCAGCCAGCAGTTGGCGCTGGCGAGCAGGAAGTTGCGCACCTCGTTGCGCCCGAAATCGTAGATCAGCGTGCCCCAGTCGCGGTGCTCGCCGCGCCTGGGGTCGGCGTGCTCGTAGAGCGGCGTGCCGTCAAAGCGCGCCAGCGCGTGCGCATCGCGCGGGAAATGCGCCGGCACCCAGTCGAGCAGAACGCCAATGCCGCGCTGGTGGCAATGGTCCACGAAGTAGCGGAAATCGTCGGGGCTGCCGAAGCGGCTGGTCGGCGCGAAGTAGCCGGTGGCCTGGTAGCCCCAGGAGGCGTCGAGCGGGTGCTCCGTGACCGGCATCAGCTCGATGTGCGTGAAGCCCAGCCAGATTGCATGCTCGGCGACGCGGTGCGCGAGCTCGCGATAATCGAGGAACTCGCCGTCCTCGCGCCGCTGCCACGAGCCCAGATGCAGCTCGTAGACCGACACCGGCGCATGCAGCCAGTCCCATTCGCGTCGCCGCTCCATCCACTCGCTGTCCTGCCACGCGTGGGCAGGGGGTGCCGTGACGATCGAGGCCGTGTGGGGGCGGCGCTCGAACTGCTGGCCGTAGGGGTCGGCCTTCAGGTGCAGCGAGCCGTCATGGCGCGAGCGCAGTTCGAAGCGGTACAGCGCGCCGGGAGCGACGCCCGGAAGGAACAGCTCCCAGACCCCGCTGGCGCCGCGCACGCGCATCGGGTGGCAGCGGCCGTCCCACTGGTTGAAGTCCCCGACCACGCTGACACGCTCGGCGTTCGGGGCCCAGGTGGCGAAACGCGTACCCGCGATGCCGTCCACGGTGCACGGGTGCGCGCCGAGCATGCGGTAGGCGTGGCGGTGGCGGCCCTCGCCGAAGAGATGCAGGTCGAGGTCGCCGATTTGCGGCGGGAAACCGTAGGGGTCGATGTCGCAGTGCAAGGCGCCGGCCACGTCGCGCCAGTGCACCTCGGGATGCGGCCCTGGCGCGCCGTCGTGGCGCAGCACGAACAGGCCGCTTGTCCCGACGCGGCGCGCCGGCACGCGCTCGGCGCCGACCCAGGCGGCCACCGCCCAGGGGCGCCACAGCCGGATCTCCTCACCGTGGCGCCCGAGCAGGGCGAAGGGGTCGTGCAGGCGCGAGGCGAGCAGGCGGCGCACGTCCTCGCGCGCGAGCAGCGCGGCATCGGCCGCGGCGTGATCCAGGTCAGGACTTCGGTGCATCGGGGAATTCGGCGCTACTGCTCGGATACTGCAAAGTGTCATGATTAGATAGGATTATGACAATCGTTACAAACGGCACGTGATGTGCCTGCAAAGATGCGGACCGACCTGACCAGGGAGCAGCGCGACATGACGCCGAACCGATCCCCCCGCTTCGTGAGCCGGCTGACGCGCGACACGCTGGCGCTGATCCTCGCCGGGGGGCGCGGTTCGCGCCTGAAGCAGCTGACTGACTGGCGCGCCAAGCCCGCGGTGCCCTTCGGCGGCAAGTTCCGCATCATCGACTTCCCGCTGTCCAACTGCATCAACTCCGGTATCCGCCAGGTCGCGGTGCTCACGCAGTACAAATCGCATTCGCTGATCCGTCACATCCAGCACGGCTGGAGTTTCCTGCGCGCGGAGCTCGGCGAGTTCGTCGAGGTGCTGCCGGCACAGCAGCGCATCGAGACCTCGTGGTACGAGGGCACCGCGAACGCGGTGCTGCAGAACCTCGACATCATCCACCGCCACGCCCCGGAATTCGTGCTGATCCTGGCCGGCGATCACGTCTACAAGATGGATTACGGCAGCATGCTGGCCGCGCATGCCGAGAGCGGTGCCGACGTGACGGTCGGTTGCATCGAGGTGCCGCGGGAGGAGGCCAGCGCCTTCGGGGTCATGGCGGTGGACGCGCAGTGGCGCATCACCGAGTTCGCCGAGAAGCCCGAGCATCCGCAGCCGCTGCCCGGCAATCCGGAGCGCGCGCTGGCCTCGATGGGCATCTACATCTTCAACTCGCGCATGCTGTTCGACGAGCTGGCGCGCGACCGCCATGCCGAGGCATCGACGCACGATTTCGGCCGCGACATCATCCCCTCGCTCATCCGGCGCTACAACGTGTTCGCCTATCCTTTCCGCGACCCGCAGACCGGCGCGCAGGCCTACTGGCGCGACGTGGGCACGGTGGATTCCTTCTGGCAGGCGAACATGGAGCTGATCGGCGTCACGCCCGAGCTCAACCTCTACGACCACGACTGGCCCATCTGGACCTACCAGGAGCAGTCGCCGCCGGCGAAGTTCGTGTTCGACGACGAGGGGCGGCGCGGATCGGCCGTGGACTCGATGGTCTCGGGTGGCTGCATCGTCTCGGGAGCCAGCGTGAAGCGCTCGCTGCTGTTCTCGAACGTGCGCGTGCATTCGTACTGCACTGTCGCGGATTCGGTGATTTTCCCCGACGTCGACATCGGCCGGCGTTC
>JAKJFB010000463.1:2399-2705 GCA_022705125.1 Pseudomonadota bacterium | reverse complement strand
CTGCCCGATGACGGTTCCATCGCGATCGAGGAGTTGCGCATCTCGCCGAATGCCGATCCCGAGACGCACACCTTCCGCGTGCTGGCGACGGTGCCGCAGGGTGACTACGGCGTCTACCCCGGCATGCTGCTCAAGGTGGCCTTCGTGACCGGCACCGAGGAGCGCTTGCTGCTTCCCGCGGCGGCGCTGGTGCGCCGCGGGGAGATCGACGCCGCCTACGTGGTCGGGGAGGACGGTCGCGTGGGTTTGCGCTACCTGCGTGTCGGGACACCGGCGGCTGACGGTCGCGTGCCGGTGCTGGCGGGG
>JAKJFB010000463.1:0-2373 GCA_022705125.1 Pseudomonadota bacterium | reverse complement strand
CGAGCGCGTCGCCACCGATCCGCTCGCGGCGGCGGTGGCCTACAAGGCGCAGGGCGCGCCAGCCGGGGAGTCCGGCGAATGAGCGCCGGGGATCTGCAGCCGCTGGGGCTGTCCGGGCGCATTGCGCGGCAGTTCCTTGCCACGGAGATCACGCCGTTGCTGGCGCTGCTCGGCGTGCTGCTCGGCGTGTTCGCGATCCTGGTCACCGCGCGTGAGGAAGAGCCGCAGATCGACGTGACCTTCGCCAACGTGTTCATTCCCTTTCCGGGTGACCACGCCCGCGGAGCAGGTGGTCTCGCAGATCGAGGGCGTCGAGTACATCTACTCCGCATCCGCGCCCGGCATGGCCGCGCTGACCGTGCGCTTCGAGGTGGGCCAGCAGCGCACCGATGCCATCGTGCGTCTCTACAACGCCTTCTACAGCAACCAGGACTGGATGCCGGCGGGCGTCGGGGTCGGTGCGCCGCTGATCAAGCCCAAGGGCATAGACGACGTGCCGATCTTCACCGCGACGCTGTGGAGCGAGAATCCCGCGCTGGGTGCGGCCGATCTGCTGCGCGTGGCGCACGCGGTCGAGGCGCAACTGCAGCGCGTGCCGGGCACGCGCGAGATCGCCACCACCGGCGGCCCGGACCGCGCGGTGTGCGTGGAATTCGATCCGGAGCGCCTCGCGGCATACGGGCTGTCGCTGGCCGACTTGCGCACGGCGCTCGCCTCGGCCAACGCTGCGCGCGATGCCGGCAGCATCGTCGACGAGGGACGCGAGATGCTGGTGCAGGCCGGCACCTTCCTGGTAACGCCCGAGGAAGTGGCCGACGTGGTGGTGGGCGTGCACGAGGGAGCGCCGGTGTTCCTGCGCGACGTGGCGCGCGTCACGGACGGCTCCGACAGGCCCGTGCGTTACGTGAGCCATGGCGCCGGAGCGGCGGCCGCGCATCCGGTGGGCGCGGCGCGCTATCCCGCGGTGACCATCGCGGTCGGCAAGAAGCCCGGCGAGAATGCGGTGGACGTGTCGGGCGGCGTGATTCGGCGCCTCGAGCAGCTCAAGGGTGTGCAGATTCCGGATGACGTCAACGTGACGATCACGCGCGATTACGGCGCGACGGCGGCCGACAAGGCGCAGACGCTGATCAAGAAGCTGCTCTTCGCCACGCTCTCGGTGATCGTGCTGGTGCTGTTCGCGCTGGGATGGCGCGAGGCGGTGGTCGTGGGTGCCGCGGTGATCGTGACGCTGGCGATCACGCTGTTCGCGTCCTGGGCCTGGGGGTTCACGCTGAACCGCATCTCGCTGTTCGCGCTGATCTTCTCGATCGGCATCCTGGTCGACGACGCCATCGTGGTGGTCGAGAACATCCACCGCCACATGCTGCTCGGCAGGCAATCGCTCGGCGAAGCCATTCCCGTGGCGGTCGACGAGGTCGGCGGCCCGACGATACTCGCCACCTTCACCGTGATCGCCGCGCTGTTGCCGATGGCTTTCGTGAGCGGGCTCATGGGGCCCTACCTGCGGCCGATCCCGATCAACGCCAGCACGGGCATGCTGATCTCGCTCGCGGTGGCCTTCGTGTTCACGCCGTGGCTGTACCGGCGGGTGTTCCTGCGCGTCGCCGGCGATGCGCACGCGCACGATCAGCAGGATACGGCGCTCGCGCGCTTCTTCGCGCGCGTCATGACGCCGCTGCTCGGCGGCCGGGAAGGCGCGCGCAAGCGCTGGCTGCTGCTCGGCGCGCTGCTGGTGCTCATCGCGCTGTCGTGCTCGCTGGTTGCCATCGGCGCGGTGGTCATGAAGATGCTGCCCTTCGACAACAAGAGCGAGTTCCAGGTCGTGGTCGACATGCCCGAGGGCACGCCGCTCGAGAGCACCGAGCGCGTGCTGCAGGCGCTGGCCGATCGCATCGCAATGGTGCCCGAGGTCACCGACTACCAGATCTACGCCGGCGATGCGGCCCCGATCAACTTCAACGGCCTGGTGCGCCAGTACTACCTGCGCAGCCAGCCGTGGCACGGCGACATCCAGGTGAACCTGGTCGAGCGGCATCAGCGCGAGCGCAAGTCGCACGAGATCGTGGCCACGGTGCGCGGAGAGCTCGCAGCCATCGGCAACTCCTTCGGTGCCACCGTGAGCGTGGTCGAGGTGCCGCCGGGTCCGCCGGTACAGGCCCCGCTGGTCGCGGAGATCTACGGCCCCGATTACCCGCGCGCGCTCGATGTGGCGCGCGAGGTGCGCAAGGTCTTCGAGGTCACGCCCGACGTGGTCGACATCGACGATTCCATCGAGGCGCCGCAGCGCAAGCTCATGGTGGAGGTGGACCGCGCCCGCGCCGCGAAGCTCGGCGTGACGCAGCAGAGCGTGGCAGCCGCGGTCGCGACCGC
>JAKJFB010000462.1 GCA_022705125.1 Pseudomonadota bacterium | reverse complement strand
AGCGCGGCCTGCCGATGAATCGCGACGGCGATGGCGACGGCTTCCTCGGCTGCGATGCCGGTGCGATCGAGCGGCAATCCTCCACCGAGCAGCCGCCGGCCGGATCGGGCCGCCTGTTCGGGAACGGATTCGAATCGCCATGATTCCTTCCATGCGTGGGACAAGATCGATGCGTGCCGCGTTGCCTGGAGTCGCGCTGTTTCTCATCGGGTCGATCACGGGCTGCGGACAGCCGCCGCCAGCCTCGTCGGCCCTCGCGCCGACGGACGCGAGCGCCGACACCCGCGCGCCTTCGTCGGGAGCGAACCGCCTGCGCATGCGCATCGACGGCACCGAGTGGTCTGCTGACCGCGATCTCTTCGGAGCGGTGCATCCGCCCGGCATGGATAGCGCTGTGCTGATGGCCGGGTCGCTCGGCCCGAAGGACGCGAACGAACAGAGCTTCAACCTGAACCTGTTCGGTATCGATGCACCCGGCCACTACGTCGTCGAACACGGCAATGCCTCGGGCAGCGTGATGCAACTGGCAAATGTCAGCCCTGAGCGCTACCTGATCGGAGGCCTGATGTTCGAATATCGCTTCGAGGTGGAACTGGTCACGATGCAGGCCAACCCGGTAGCAATCGAGGCGCGTTTCAAAGGCGTGCTGCAAGCTAACGACGACCACCGCGTGACCATCTCCGACGGCGAGTTCGTGTATCGGGAGTGAGAGGCAACACGCAGCCCGCCCGGCCCTTGCCGCAACCGCGTTGCTGGAAACCCGTCGTCTCGGGAATACCCATCGCGTTCCGGCGTTCCCTACGCTGGCTGGCGTTCCCCGTCGTCTACATCGCCCCCGCCATCTTCGAATCGGCTTCGGGCTGCCATTGTCAGGTCCGGATCGGAACGGGCCTCTCCGGGGCGCATCGTGCGGCCCAGCGCTTCACTCGAACCCATCGTCGAACACCGGCTCCGGCGCGACGATGCGCACCCGCGCCAGGAGCAGGTCGACATTCACGGGCGCGCTCCCCACGCGAACCAGTCCGGCGCAGGTCAGGCGATCGGTATCCACCCACACCGCGTTGCACTCCGCCGACGTTGAAGGCAAACCGGCGATCGAGGGGCGAATCACGCTGACACCGGGCAGTGGCGTCACGCCGACGGGCGCGTAAGTGAATGTCGGATCGAACAGTCCGTCTGCCGCCGGCTGCGCACTCACGCGCGCCAAGGCGCCGAGCTGGGTACTCGCATCGGGTCGGAAGCTCAGCGGCAGCATCACCCGGTTATCCGACAGCACGCCCAACTGCGAGCCCACACGCGTCCACTCGCCCAGTTGCAAGGTGTCGACGTGCATCAATGCGCCATCGGCGGCATGCAAGGTGAATGCGACCTGCGGCTGGTTGGTGGCAATCCGGGTGACATCGTAGACGCGCGCGACCGCGCCGTCGGGACGCTCGATCAGCGCGCCCTCCACGTAGTCGCGCGCATCCGCGATGAGATCTGCGCGCCAGCCCGGCGCACTGGCCGCCGCGTCGGTGCAGGCACTTGCCGCGCAGTAGTCCGGATCGAACACGCCCTGCGCCAGCAACCGGGCGGAAAACGCAAGGTCCGCCGCGACCCCCTCGAGCCGGATCAAGCCTCCCAGCAGCAGGCGTCCCTGCCGGTCGAGCCCGGCTGCAACAACGCGCCCGGCCTGCAAGCCGGGCAGATCGAGTTCGCTGAGAAGGAACGTGCCTGGCGGCGCGAACGGCGACGCGTTGCCGAAGGACGCGTCGATCGCGCCCGTGGACGTGAATCTGCGGCAAAGCGGCAAGCCGGTGCTGGCTGCGCCGAACGGCATCTGGCGCAGGCCGCAGGCCACGATTCCGCCGTCCGGTGTTCCAACGAGGGTGCGATGAGCATCGCCCTGCCCGGAGCCGTTCGGAATGCTGGCCTGAACCGTCGGCACGAAATTCGACCCGGGCGCGACCTGTGCCGCTCCAAACAGATCAAGTTGAAATCCGCCCGCGGATTCGCCGATGAACAGGGCACGTCGATCCGGGTCGAAGTCGGTTGCGGTGATCGGAGGATCAGGCGGCGACGAGACACCGAAGCCGAAAAGATCCGCGCGCCGCAGCGCACCGCCGGGCGTGAACGTGACGATCAGCGGGTAGTTGAGCGCATCGGCATCCTGATAGCGGTGCTGCGCCAGGACTACCAGATCACCGTCGGGAAGGCGTCCCACGCGCAGCCCGCGCTCGATGTTCGGCTCGCCTTCGATGGTTGAATGCTCGTAGCGCACGAAGCCGTCGACGCCGAAGGCGACATCCGGCAAGCCATCGGCGGCAGCCGGGCCGGTCGCGGTCACGCCGATCAACGGAGCCAGGACAGACAGCAGACGGATCGGGGGCATCGACGATTCCAGAGGCATGGGGTCGTCGCCACATACGCCGACGGTGCCGGCGGCCTGACAGGCCGGGGCAGCGCCTCCAGGCGCGCGATGCCGTTCGCGCTGTCAGGTCAACGCAAGGCTTGGCGTATGGCAGGCAAGACCTTCGGCCACGGGATTGCAGCGGCATGAAACTCCCCGTCACGCGTTCGCCCCTGCTTGCCTGCGCCTTGGCGCTGGTCACATTCGACGCGGCGGCGGCGGAGTGGTTTGTTTCTCCTGCCGGCAACGACGCCAGCGGCAACGGCTCGCTCGCGGCACCGTTCCGCACGCTCGCTCACACGCTCGCTCCGGCCAACGCCATC
>JAKJFB010000461.1 GCA_022705125.1 Pseudomonadota bacterium | reverse complement strand
AGGAGCGCACCGAGCATTGCGCTGGTGAGGACGCCGACCGCGATCGTGCCCCACGCGGCCCAGCTGCGCAGCTGTTCGATGTAGCGGGGCAGGGCGCGGGTGTGCAGCTCCCATAGACGACCGGCGAAATCGATGCTCGTGGTGCGCGCCAGGGTCTCTTCCGGCCAGACCGACTCCTGTCCGCGATCGTCGCCGGCAAGCAGCGCCGACTCGGGCCCGGCGTCGCGGTCGGAGAGTCGCACCGCGATGCCCTGCGCCGCAGCCTGGCGTGAAACGGCTGCGAGCAGGTCGTCCATGCCCAGTGCCGCGGACACGACTCCGAGCGGGGTGCGGACCGATGCAGGCGGCGAGGAGGCGAAAACGGCTTGATAGAGCACCACGGCATGCTGCTCCCCGTGCTCCTGCACCAGGCGCATGCGCGCGCTGGCCGCTGGCTGGCCGGTGGCCAGCGCGCGTTCGATCGCCTCGCCCGCGACCGGGAAGGACAGTGGATCCATGCCGAGCACGGCGTGGTTGCCCTCTTCGGGCTCGACGTGCGTGACCGGGAAATACTCGCGACGCTCGGTAGCAGGCGAAGTTTGTCCGGCGGGATCGCGGTCGAGGATGCGGTAATCGACCCGGTAGTCGCTCCGGATCCCCTCTTCGAATGCCGCGCGCTCAGCGTGTCTTACGTAAGGGTTCCAGGTGAAGCTGCGCGTGCCCGGGTGCAGTCGCATCCAGGGCGCGACGAACTCGTGGAAATCGGCGCGCGAGACCTGGTCGCTCGCGAGCAGCAGGCGCTCGATCGAACGCACCATGTCGACCTGTTCTTCGAGGCGCTTCTGCAGCAGGGCGGAGAGATGGACGCTGTCGCGCTCGAACTGCGCCCGCACGCGCGAATCCTCCCAGCTCACCACCTGCCGGTAGGCGAGGGCGAGCAGCACGAGCGCGATCGACATCGGCAGCGCGACGCCGAGTCTACGCTGGCGCCAGTCCTGCGCCGGGCGACCAATGAACACCAGGGTGAGCGGGGCGGCGACGAGCATGCCCAGGGTGTCGCCGGTCCACCAGGTCCACCAGTTGAAAAGCGCGTCGGATGCCGGGATCACCGCCGCCCAGACCAGGGCGGAGACGCCGATCGTCGAGCACACCAGCCCGCTCAGCGGCATGCAGATGCCGAGGAAGCGCATCACCGAGCCGGCCGTGTCGAGCGTGTCGCCGGGCGCGAGCAGCCGGCGCGCGAGCAGGACGCCGACCACCGCCTGCAGGGTGGCGCCTACCGGGACGGCGAGCGGACCGAGCGGATTCCAGCCTGCGCTGCCGAGCAGCGGCCAGGCGGTGGCGAGCTGGATCAGGGCCGACCCTGCGAACACCGCAGGCCACAGGCGCAGTCCGAACACGAACAGCGCGGCGAGTGCGATACCGGCCGGTGGAAAGAAGGGGGCGGTGTAGCCCGGTGGGATGGCGAGATGGAGGGCGGGATAGCCGACCGCCCAATAGGCCAGGGCGAGGACGACTGCGGGGAGAGGGCTTGCGCGCATCCGCGCAGTATATTGAGCGCCGTTCCCTGCGCGCTGTGACGGATGGCATGCCGCGGACCCGAAGCCGGACCGATGCGCTAAACTGCGGAACTTTTCGCGCCGGGATCCTGCCACACGGCTGCATTTTTCTGTCCTTTCCACGGAATACGAGATGTTCGAGGCTGTTCGCAACAATAAACGCGTCGCCCAGGTGATCCTGGCGCTCCTGATCGTCCCCTTCGCCTTCTTCGGCATGGACGCCTACTTCAGCGACTCGGGTTCGGCGAACGAGGCCGCGCGTGTCGGCGGCACCACCATAGGCGCATGGGAGTTCGACCAGGCCCTGCGCGAGCAGCAGGACCGCCTGCGGCAGGACGGCGGGGGCCAGGTCGACCGTGCGCTGCTGCAGTCGGCCGAACTGCGGCGAGCCGTGCTCGAGAACCTGATCAACCAGCGCGTGCTCGCGCTCTACGCCGCCGAGAACCGTCTCGTGGTGACGCCGCAGCAGCTGCAGGAGACCATCGCCGGCGTGGCCTCCTTCCAGGAAAACGGCAGCTTCTCGCTGCAGCGCTACGAGACCCTGCTGCGTGCCCAGGGCATGACCCCCGCGACTTTCGAGGCGCGCCTGGCGCAGGACGTGCGGGTGCAGCAGATCGTCGCGGCGGTCGGCGACGCCGGCATCGTTCCCCAGGCATCGGCGCGGCGCTTCCTCGACGCCCAGCTCGAGTCGCGCAGCGTGCGCGAGTTCCGCCTCTCGGCGAAGGCGCTGGCGGCCGACGTCAAGGTGGACGACGCGCAGGTCAGCGCCTACTACGAGGCCAACCCGACGCGCTTCGAGCGCCCGGCGCGGCTGCAGGCCGAATACCTGGTCTTCGACCGCGCGGCGGTCGAGCGTGGCGTCGAGGTCGCGGACGACGCGGTGCGCGCCTTCTACGACGGCAATCCGCAGCGCTTCGGCGTGCCCGAGGAGCGCCAGGCTCGTCACATCCTGCTCGCCCTCGACCAAGGCGCCGAGCAGGCCGAGGTCGATCGCGTGATGGCCGAGGCGCGAGCACTCGTCGAGCAACTGCGCGCCGATCCCGCGCGCTTCGCCGCCCTCGCGAAGGAGAAGTCGCAGGATCCGGGCTCGGCCGGCAACGGCGGCGATCTCGGTTTCTTCGCCCGCGGCGTGATGGTCGGCGCCTTCGAGGACGCGGTGTTCGGTCTGCAGAAA
>JAKJFB010000460.1:2353-2717 GCA_022705125.1 Pseudomonadota bacterium | reverse complement strand
TCCTTGCCGTACTGCTCCATGTTGGTCGTGCCCACGAAGATGCACTGGCGCGGCACGTCCTCGGCGCGCTTGCCGTAGTGCCAGCGCACGCGGTCCACCTGCGTGGTCAGGAACTGCTTGAACGCGGTGTCGTCGGCCTTGCGGTGCGCGTCCATCTCGGCCATCTCGTAGGCCCACTTGCCCTGCATCTGGGCGAGCGCATCCTTGTCGCCGATGGTCAGCTTGGAATCGCTGAACCACTCGTCGCCGAACAGCGCCCGGATCGAAGTGGATTTGAAGTCGCCCTGCCCGCCTTCGAGCACCAGCATCGTGTCTAGCTTGCAGCCGGGTTTGTAGATGCGCGCCACAGCGCCCACCAGCCACT
>JAKJFB010000460.1:0-2343 GCA_022705125.1 Pseudomonadota bacterium | reverse complement strand
CGAGGTACTTTCCCAGCCGCCGATGCGCGCCCGGATCCTCGCGCCGGAGCGCAGCCGAGCCGGCGGTGGAAAGCGCGCCCCAGCAGTCGGCCAGCAGCGTGACCAGGCGCGGTGTCCCATCCCACACCAGCGCATCCAGATACTCGCGCACCGGGTGAAAGGGCGCGGCGTGCGCCACCTGCATCACGGCATCCATCACCGTGGTCTTCTTGGGCTCGAAGCTGTACGTCTTCGTCAGATACACCTGCAGGCGCACGTCATCGATGTCCGCCCACTCGCCCTCGGTCGCCGGCAGCACGGGCGGCATGCGCCGCTTGACGATGCGGTAGCTGAACTGGTTGAAGCCGAGCACGCCTACCCACTGCGGGTCACCCTCGAGCACGTGCAGGGTGTTGAACAGGCTGGGCTGGATGTTGCCCTTGTCGTTGCGGCGGAACTGGGAATTGAAGTCGGCCGAGTCATGCACGAAGTGCATCAGATCATCGACGGGCGGACCGTCCATGAGCCACTCGGGCGGCTCATCCATCGAGGCGGACGGTGCTTGCATGCTCGGCTCGGCTGCGCCCCTGCTCGAGGGTGTGGGACCCGCTTTGCGGGTGCGCTTGCGCTTTCCGCCGATGCTCGCGGGGTCGATGCCCAAGTGCGCGCAAAGCCACTCGGCAGCCTCCAGCGGTTTCGTCGGGGCGCCCCACTCAAGGACAAGATCGATCGCCGTCTTGCCGCGCTCGGTCCCAAAGTCGAAGATGCCCTCGGGCACCATCGACAGGTCTTCCTGCAGATCGCGCCCAAGGTCTGCCGAGCTGACGCGGAACCCGTCTTTGTACGGCTGCGCTTTGGGCAGCAGCGCCGGCACCCAGGCGGCCAGGTTGTGCAGCGCCTTGGAGTTCACCCGGGCGAAGAACGAACGCTCCTCCAGCCCGCTCTCGTCCTGGCCTTCGACTGGCTGCCGCGCCGGCGCGCTCGACCCGGTAGCGCGATGCTTTCCGCGCGCCTCGTCGATCACCTGGTGCAAGCGCTCGACCACCGCAGGGCGAATTGCCGTGACCACATCCGGCGACCCCGGAAACTGGCGTCCGGTCACCGTGAAAAACTGCCGGCCGCAGAACATCTCCACGCCGATCTCGTTGCTCTTGTGGCTCTTGGCCTCGCCGAAGCAGTAGATATGCACGCCACGGCCCGAGGGCGAGAACTCGGTGAAGCTGTCGCACGCGGCGATGATGCCGGCGGCACGCTCCTGCACCTCGCCGGTCTCGACGTCGATGACGTTGTCGAGGTCGATGCCGATCAGGCCGTCGCCGGGCAGGAAGGCGAAGCCGAGCCCGGCCCATCGGTCATCGTGCAATGCGGCAAGAGCCGCATCGAAGCTCACCAGCTCAGCACGATCGCGGGGGTCACCCTGGTCCACCTGCGGCTGATCGGGCGTCGGCTTCCTTTTACCGTCCGCCCCTTTTGGCGGCTGCCCATTCGGCCATCCACGCAGATGGCCGTTGGCGTAATACGGCATCTTGCTTGGCTTTGCCGCGCCTGCCTTCTTCACGAACCGCCACACCAGCCACTGCGCGCGCTCACGCAGCGCGGCGGGGATGCGGTCGATGTCGATCTCGGGTGCGGCCATCACTTCAGCGCCCCACCTTCTGCTCGGCCTGCCACGTATCGCGGCACTCCGCGTCGCACCACCGCAGCCCATCGGCCAGCGGCTCGTCGCAGCACAGGCACATGCCTGTCGCCGATGGGCCTTCAGGCGCCCGCACCTTCAGTGCAAGCGCCCGGTCTTTCTCCTCACGATCGGCCCCCAGGTCGGCGAAGTCGGCCATGGTCAGCGCCCTCCCCGCTTGCTCTTTGCGCCCACGCTGGCCAGCAGCTGCGGCAGCTCGGCCAGCATGGCCTGCACGCGCTCGACAGCCTCGTCGCGCGCCGCGCTGCTGTCGCCGCAGTGCTTGGCGACCAGGTAATAGATCGGGGTGCGATCGCCGGTCGTCTCGACGTAGCGCTCGAGCAGATCGACATCCAGATGCCGCTGGCCGTCGCCGGAGAGCATCACCGACAAATTGCCCGGCGCCACGTCGAGATCGGCCGCGCAACGCTTGAGGCCGCGCCGATACACGCCTGCGGCCATCGCTTCCTTGGCCGACCGGAAACGCTCCGTCAGGTGCGTGTCCAGGTCCAGCGTCATCTGGATCTGAGAATCGTTGATGTTCATTGATAACACCTCCTATCAGTGCTTTTCCGTGGTTATCAGTCCCACGGTTCAAGCTGGAACCGTCAGAAACGAAACGCCTTGCCCTGCAAAAAAAGTGAGCCGGCCGCAGCCAACGCCACAGCCGGCTCGAACTTCCCCGAGAG
>JAKJFB010000045.1:12082-12315 GCA_022705125.1 Pseudomonadota bacterium | reverse complement strand
TCACCGGCCAGACCCTCGCGGTCGACGGCGGGCTGATGATGCTGGGCTCCTGAGCAGCGCGTGCGCCGGCTCGCCTGCTGGCTGGCCCTCGCCTTCGCGTTCGCCCTGCCCGCAGGCGCGCTCGATGCGCCGCGTCTGCTGGACGACGAGACCGCGGTAGCGCGCGTGCTCGCCACCGTCGATGCGCGCCTGGCGCTGATGTCGCAGGTCGCGGCGGCAAAATGGCTCGCGGG
>JAKJFB010000045.1:0-11949 GCA_022705125.1 Pseudomonadota bacterium | reverse complement strand
GCGAGCCGGTACCCGATCTCGCCACCGTGCGACAAGAGCTGGATGCGCTGGGCGCCACGCAGCTGCGCGCCATCCATCTCGCCGCGCCGGCGCTGGCAGCGCCGGACTTCGTCGTACGCCACACGGCGCTGGCTGACGAGCGGCTCCAGATCGCGCTGCCGGCCGGCGCCGATCGCGCGGCGCTGCTGCACGCGCTGGCCGCGATCCGCCGCACCGCCGCGCCGTCGCTCGCGCGCGTCCAGGCCAGCGGCGTGCTGCGCATAGCTACCACCGGCGATTACGCGCCGTTCAGCCTGGAACGCGACGGCCGCCTGCAGGGCGTCGACATCGCGCTGGCTCTGGCGCTGGCAGCGGACCTGGGACTGGAGGCCGTGTTCGTGCCCACCGGCTGGCCCACCCTGATGCAGGATCTCGCCGCCGACCGCTTCGACGTGGCGCTGTCCGGCATCTCGATCACGCCCGAGCGCGCCGCCTTGGCGTTCTTCTCGCTCCCGTACCACGCCGGTGGCAAGAGCATCGTTGCGCGCTGCGCCGAGCGCGCACGCTTCGATACCGCGCGGGAGCTCGACGATCCCGCCGTTCGCGTGATCGTGAATCCCGGCGGCACCAACGAGGCATGGGTGCGCACCAACCTGGGGCGGGCGCAGATCCAGGTGCACCCCGACAACCGTACGATATTCCACGAGATCGTTGCCGGTCGCGCCGACGCGATGGTCACCGACGATGTGGAAGTCGAACTGCAGGCACGCCGCCTCCCGCAACTGTGCCGCACGCTGCCCGGCACGCTGAACCGTGCCGACAAGGCCGTGCTGATGGCACGCGACGCCGCGCTGAAAGGCGCCGTCGATGCCTGGCTGCAGCGCCAGCTGGAGGCCGGCCTGCCCGCAGCGCTGCTGCGCGAGGCCTTGGCGCACTGATTGCATGAGCTCCTGTAGACGAGCGAAGCAGGCCCACCGCGCGTCCATTTGCATACATCGCGCAGAGGCGCGGAATCATTACAGGTGGTCCATACTCAAACCAAGCATCATCACTTCGTCCGGAGGTATCGATGAGCCTGTTCCAGCACTACCGCGAACGCTACGAAGAAGCGAAGGAAGAGGAACTGTCGCTGGTGGAGTACCTCGAACTGTGCAAGCGCGACCGCTTCGCCTACGCCAATGCCGCCGAACGCATGCTGCACGCGATCGGCACGCCGGAGTACATCGACACCTCCACCGACGCGCGCCTCTCACGACTGTTCTCGAACCGCGTGATCGCGCGCTACCCGGCGTTTCGCGAGTTCCACGGCATGGAGGACACCATCGAGCAGATCGTGTCCTACTTCCGCCACGCGGCGCAGGGACTCGAGGAGAAGAAGCAGATCCTCTACCTGCTCGGCCCCGTCGGCGGCGGCAAGTCATCGATGGCCGAACGGCTGAAGAAGCTCATGGAACGCTGCCCCATCTACGCGCTCAAGGGCTCTCCGGTGTTCGAGTCGCCGCTCGGGCTGTTCGACCCGGACGAGGACGCCGAGATCCTCGAGCGTGATTACGGCATCGCGCGGCGCTACCTCAACGTGATCATGTCGCCGTGGGCGCTGAAGCGGCTGCACGAGTACGGTGGCGACATCAGCAAGTTCCGCGTCGTGAAGCTGCGCCCCTCGGTGCTCGACCAGGTCGCGGTGGCAAAGACCGAGCCCGGCGACGAGAACAACCAGGACATCTCCTCGCTGGTGGGCAAGGTCGACATCCGCATGCTGGAGAGATTTTCCCAGAACGACGCCGATGCCTACAGCTATTCGGGCGCGCTGTGCCGCGCCAACCAGGGCATCATGGAATTCGTCGAGATGTTCAAGGCGCCGATCAAGGTACTGCATCCGCTGCTGACGGCGACCCAGGAGGGCAACTACAACGGCACCGAGGGCCTCTCGGCGCTGCCCTTCAGCGGCATCATCCTCGCTCACTCGAACGAATCGGAATGGGTCGGTTTCAGGAACAACCGCAACAACGAGGCCTTCCTCGACCGCGTGTTCATCGTGAAGGTGCCCTACTGCCTGCGCGTCAGCGAAGAGATCAAGATCTACCGCAAGCTGCTGGCTGGCAGCGACCTGCACGCGGCGCCCTGCGCGCCGGGCACGCTGGAGATGATGGCGCAGTTCTCGGTGCTCTCGCGCATCCAGGAGCCCGGGAACTCCAGCGTCTACTCCAAGATGCGCGTCTACGACGGCGAGTCGCTGAAGGACACCGACCCGAAGGCGAAGTCCTACCAGGAGTACCGCGACGCCGCCGGCGTGGACGAGGGCATGAACGGCCTCTCGACGCGTTTCGCGTTCAAGATCCTCTCGCGCGTGTTCAACTTCGACGCCACCGAGATCGCCGCCAACCCGGTGCACCTGCTGTACGTGCTGGAGACCCAGCTCGAGCGCGAGCAGTTCCCGCAGGACGTGCACGACCGTTACCTCGAGCACCTCAAGAACTTCCTCGTGCCGCGCTACGTCGAGTTCATCGGCAAGGAAGTCCAGACGGCGTATCTGGAGTCCTATTCCGAGTACGGCCAGAACCTGTTCGACCGCTACGTGCTGTACGCCGACTTCTGGATCCAGGACCAGGAGTACCGCGATCCGGAAACGGGCGAGAACTTCGATCGCGCGGCGCTGAACGAGGAGCTCGAGAAGATCGAGAAGCCCGCCGGCATCAGCAATCCGAAGGATTTCCGCAACGAGGTCGTGAACTTCGTGCTGCGCGCGCGCGCCTCCAACCAGGGGCACAACCCGGTGTGGACCAGCTACGAGAAGCTGCGCTCCGTCATCGAGCACAAGATGTTCTCGACCACCGAGGACCTGCTGCCGGTGATTTCCTTCAACGCCAAGGCCTCGAAGGAGGACCAGCAGAAGCACCAGGATTTCGTGGTGCGCATGGTGAAGAAGGGCTACACAGAGAAGCAGGTGCGCCTGCTCTCGGAGTGGTACCTGCGGGTGCGCAAGGCGAGCTGACGCGAACCCATCGACACGCATGGAACGGAGCGCCGCGGCATGCCACACCTGATCGACCGGCGCCAGTGGGGGAAGAAGCGCAGCACGGTCAACCGCCAGCGCTTCATCCGCCGCTTCAAGGACCAGATCAAGCGCGCGCTCGCCGAGCAGATAGACCGACGCGGCGTCACGGACGTGCAGAACGGCGAGAGCGTGAGCATCCCGGCGCGCGACACCGGCGAGCCCACCTTCCGCCAGGGCGCGGGCGGGCATCGCGAGCGGATATTCCCCGGCAACCACGAGTACGTGAGCGGCGACCGCATCCCCAAACCCCAGGGTGGCGGCGGCGGGCAGGGCCAGGGGCGGCGCGCCGGGGACTCGGGCGAGGGCGAGGACGAGTTCCGCTTCGAGATCTCGCGCGACGAGTACCTCGACCTGATGTTCGAGGATCTCGAACTGCCGCGCCTCGACATCACGCAGCTGAAGAACGTCGAGCGTTTCAGGAACGTCCGCGCCGGTTACCGCACCGACGGCGTGCCGACGAACCTGAACATCGTGCGCTCGCTCGAGCGCGCGCTGGCGCGGCGCATCGCGCTCAGCGGCGGTGATCGCCGCGAACTGCGCGAACTGGAAGCCGAGCTCGCGCAGCCCGGCGACGACGCGCAGGGGGCGCGCGTCGCGCTCAGGGCGCGCATCGAGGAGCTGCGCGAGCGCATCGCCAGGGTGCCGTTCATCGACACCTTCGACCTGCGCTTCACCGCCTTCGCGAAGCAGCCCATGCCGTCCACCCAGGCCGTGATGTTCTGCCTGATGGATGTCTCGGGCTCGATGGACCAGCAGCGCAAGGACATCGCCAAGCGCTTCTTCCTGCTGCTCTACCTGTTCCTCAGCAAGAGCTACGCGAACGTGCAGGTGGTGTTCATCCGCCACCACACCCAGGCGAAGGAAGTCAGCGAACAGGAATTCTTCCACTCCCAGGAGAGCGGCGGAACCGTGGTCTCCAGCGCGCTGCGCCTGCTCGACGAAACCATCCGCGAGCGCTTCTCGCCCGAGCTCTGGAACGTCTACGTGGCGCAGGCCTCCGACGGCGACAACTGGCACGACGACTCGCCGATCTGCCAGGACCTGCTCGCCAACCGCATCCTGCCCAGCGTGCGCTACTTCTCCTACATCGAGATCGCCGGGCAGCCGCAGGGGCTGTGGCATCACTACGAGGCGCTGCTCGCCGCGCACCCCAATCTCGCGACCCGCCGCATCCTGCAGGCCGAGGACATCTACCCGGTGTTCCGCGAACTGTTCCGGAAGCAGCACGCATGAGCCGCACGCCCCTGGTCAGCGGTTCGGAATGGACCTTCGACCTCATCGACGAGTGCTACGGACACATCGCGCGGATCGCGGCGCAATTCGGCCTCGACACCTACCCCAACCAGATCGAGGTGATCACCTCGGAGCAGATGCTCGACGCCTACGCGCGCATCGGCATGCCGATCGGCTACCACCACTGGTCCTTCGGCAAGCACTTCATCATCAACGAGCAACAGTACAAGCGCGGCCAGATGGGTCTCGCCTACGAGATGGTGATCAACTCCAACCCCTGCATCGCGTATCTAATGGAAGAGAACAGCATGATGATGCAGTGCCTGGTTATGGCGCACGCCTGTTTCGGCCACAACTCGTTCTTCAAGTCGAACTACCTGTTCCGCACCTGGACCGATGCCGAGGCCATCATCGACTACCTGGTTTTCGCGCGTAACTACCTCGCCGAGTGCGAACAGCGCCACGGCGAGCTCGAGGTCGAGCTGCTGCTGGATTCCTGCCACGCGCTGATGAACCACGGGGTGGACCGCTACAAGCGGCCGAACCCGATCGGGCTGCGCGAGGAACGGCGCCGCCAGGAGGAGCGCGAGGCCTTCCTGCAGTCGCAGGTCAACGACCTGTGGCGCACGATCCCGCACGGGCGCGACAGGACGGCCGCGCGCGCCGCGCCGCGATTCCCGCCCGAGCCGCAGGAGAACATCCTCTATTTCATCGAGAAGAACGCGCCGCTGCTCCAGCCGTGGCAGCGCGAGGTCGTGCGCATCGTGCGCAAGCTCGGTCAGTACTTCTACCCGCAGCGCCAGACCCAGGTCATGAACGAGGGCTGGGCGACGTTCTGGCACTACACCATCATGAATCGCCTCTACGACGAGGGCATCATCGGCGAGGGCTTCATGCTCGAGTTCCTGCACTCGCACACCAACGTCGTGAACCAGCCCGCCTTCGACAGCCCGTACTTCTCGGGCATCAACCCCTACGCGCTCGGCTTCGCGATGTACACCGACATCAAGCGCATCTGCGAGGACCCGGACGAGGAGGACCGCCGCTGGTTCCCCGACATCGCCGGCTCCGACTGGCGCAAGACGCTGGATTTCGCGATGCGCAACTACAAGGACGAGAGCTTCGTGGCGCAATTCCTCTCGCCGCGGCTGATGCGCCAGTTCCGCATGTTCGCCGTCACCGACGATCCGGCGCGGCCCGAGCTCACGATCAGCGCCATCCACGACGAGGCCGGCTACAGGCACATCCGCCGCGTGCTCTCGAACCAGTACAACCTGAGCATGAACGAGCCCGACATCCAGATCTGGGACACGGACATCCGAGGCGACCGCTCGCTGGTACTGCGCTACACCCCGTTCCAGGGCACCCCGCTGGCGGACTCCTACCGCGAGGTCATGAAACACCTGCACCGGCTGTGGGGATTCAACGTGCGCCTGGAGAGCGTCGACGAGCACGGCGGCGTGGAGCTGCTGCACGAGACGGGGGCGGCCGGCGCGAGCTGAGCCGTCGCGCGCAGGCGCCAGCGCGGCCTTCCACCGCGGGCCGGCGCTGCGGTATCTTCGCTTGCGTATCAGCCTGGGAATTCACCGGTCATGGCCACGCGCGAAGCCCTGTCGTTCTGCCGCCTGTGCATGGGGCACTGCGGCGTCGTCGTCACGCTGGATGACGAGCAGCGCCTCGCCACCGTGCGCGGCGATCACGAGGATCCACAAACGCTCGGATACGCCTGTTTCAAGGGCATGATGGCGCCCGAGGCGCACAACAGTCCGGCGCGCATCCTGCACCCGCTCAAGCGCATGCCCGACGGCTCGTTCCAGCCGGTGCCGCTGGCGCAGGCACTGGAGGAGATCGCGGCGAAACTCGGGGCGACACTCGCCGCTCACGGCCCCGAGGCGATCGCCGGCTACAAGGGCGGCGGCGCCTTCTTCACCTCGTCCTCGCTGCGCATGCTGAACGAGTTCCTCGCCGCCGCGGGCAGCCCCAAGGCATTCTCCTCGGTGACCATCGACCAGTCGGCGAAGGCCGTCGCTGCCGGGCGCATCGGCATCTGGCCCGCGGGACGCGACCCCTTCGGTCGCGGCGAGGTATTCATGATCGTGGGCGCCAACCCGCTGGTCTCGGTATCGATGAACGGCTTCGACACGCGCAATCCGCTGAAGCGCCTGAAGCAGGCCAAGGCGCGCGGCATGAAGCTGATCGTGATCGACCCGCGGCGCACCGAGACCGCGCGTTTCGCCGACGCGTTCCTGCAGCCGCTGCCGGGCGAGGACTGCGCCATACTCGCGGGACTCATCCACATCATTCTCGCCGAGGGCTGGCAGGACCATGAGTTCTGCGCCCGCTACGCGGGCGATCTGGACGTACTGCGCGCGGCGCTCGCGCCGTTCACGCCGGCGTACGTGGCACGACGCGCCGACGTGCCCGAGGCCGAGCTGCGGCGCGTGGCCGAGGTGTTCGCGCGCGACAGCAGGCGCGGCGCGGCCTCGAGCGCCACCGGCCCCGACATGTCGCCCGACAGCAACCTCGCCGAGCACCTGATCGAGTGCCTGAACGTGATCTGCGGCCGCTTCGTGCGCGAGGGAGAGACCGTGCCGCATCCCGGCGCGATCCTGCCGCGCTGGCCGCGCAAGGCCGAGGTGATCCCGGCGCCGCGATGGTGGGAACACGGTTACCGCAGCCGCATCGGCGGCTTCGGGCTGATCGACGGCGAACTGCCCACCGGCATCCTCGCCGACGAGATCCTGGCACCCGGCGCCGGACAGGTGCGCGCGCTGATCGTGCACGGCGGCAACCCGGCCTCGGCCGTCCCCGACCAGCAGCGCATCGTGGAGGCGCTGCGTTCACTGGAGCTGCTGGTCACGATCGAGCCGTTCATGACGCAGACGGCGCGACTCTCGCACTACGTGCTGCCGCCCACGCTGCAGTACGAACGCGCTGACCTGCCGATCTTCATCTACGAGAACCTGGTCTCGCACGACCCGTACACGCGCTACACGCCGCCCGTCGCGCGAGCGCCGGCCGGTGCCGGGGTGCAGGACGACTGGGTCTATTTCTGGGAACTGGCGCAACGGCTCGGGTTGACGCTCCAGCACTTCGGCGTGGCGCTGGACATGCGCTCGAGGCCCACTACGGACGAGCTGCTGGCTATCGCCGCGCGCCACGCACCGGTTGCCTTTGCCGAACTGCAGCGCGCGGCGCGCGGCATGATGCTCGACGCCGAGCCGCAGCTCGTCGAGCCCGGTGATCCCGCATCGACGCACCGCTTCAGCCTCGCGCCCGATGACGTGGTGGAGGAGCTCGCGCAACTCGCCCGCGCCGGCGACGAGGCCGGCCGCGGCGCACGCCACGCGGCCTATCCGTACCGCTTCGCGGTGCGCCGGCTGCGCGATGCGATCAATTCGGCCTGCAAGGATCTGCCCTCGGTGCGCCCGCGCGTGCCCACCAATGCCCTGTACATGAACCCCGCCGACCTGGCGCGCGAGGGCATTGCCGAGGGCGAGCTGGTGCGTTTGAGTTCCGATGCCGGCACGATCGAGGTGGTTGCGGCCGCCGACCCGGACCTCAGGCCGGGCGTGGTCTCGTGCGCGCACGGCTTCGGTGCGCTGCCGGGCGAGCCGGCCGATCCGCGCACGGACGGCGCCTCGACCAACCGGCTCATCTCCTCGACGTGCGATCGCGAGACCATCAACGCGATGCCGCGCATGAGCGGCTTCCCGGTGCAGGTTGCCCGGATTCCCTGAGCATTTGCGCTGCGCTACAGTCGACGCCACAACAACAGGCAGATCCGATGAGGGCACCGCCATGACAACTGCGCAGACCCCGCTCGCGGGCATCAGGGTCCTGGACATCGGCACCATGCTGGCAGGGCCGTGGGCCGCGGCCATGCTTGCCGACCAGGGCGCCGAGGTATTCAAGATCGAAGCACCGGGCATCGGCGACGTGATGCGCTATATCGGTCCGACGCGCAACGGGGTCAGCGCGCTGTTTCACAGCGTCAATCGCGGCAAGCGCTCGCTGGCGCTGGACCTCAAGAGCGCCGAGGGCCGCGAGGTGGTGCAGCGCCTTGCCGCGCACACCGACGTGCTGATCCACAACTTCCGCCCCGGCGTGCCCGAGCGCCTCGGCGTGGACTACGCCACGCTCGCGGCGATCAATCCGGCACTGGTGTACGTCTCGGTCAGCGGCTTCGGGCACAGCGGGCCCATGGCCGACCGTCCGGCCTACGACAACGTGATCCAGGCCTTCACCGGCGTGGCGCTCAGCCAGGCGCATGCCGAGACCGGCGAGCCCACGCAGTACTACCAGATCTTCGCCGACAAGGTCACCGCGATGTATGCCGCGCAGGCGATCAGCGTGGCACTGCTGGCGCGCGAGCGCGGTGCCGGCGGGCAGGAGCTGCGCCTCGCCATGGTGGATGCGGTGGCGAGCTTCATGTGGCCCGACGTGGGCGGCATGGCGCTGTTTCGCGAGGAAGGCGCCAGCCCGGGGCTGGCGGTCGCCAGGCACGTCCCGCTCATCAAGTGCCGCAACGGCTATGCGCAGGCCGCACCCCTCAACGACGCGCAGTTCCATGGCTGGTGCGCCGCTTTCGGCGTGGACTCCAGCGATCCGGATGTCCGGACGGTGGCCGATCGCAACCGCCACGGCGGCAAGCTCCAGGCCCTTGCCGCGGCCATCTACGCGAACGCGCTCGGGATGGACGTCGATGAGGTCGTGGCGCGACTGGAGGCCGCCGATGTGCCCTGCGCGAAGGCGCACAGCCTGGACGAGTTGCCGGCACACCCGCAGATGCAGGCCAACGGCCTGTTCGTCGAGTCGGAGCATCCCGTTGCCGGTCGCCTGCTCGAGCCCAGGAGTCCCGTGCGATTCGGCGCCACGCCCACCGGATGCGGCTTCCCCAGCGCCGCGCTGGGACAGCACAGCGAGGACATCCTGCGCGAGTTCGGCTTCGACGCACACACCGTCGCCGCGTGGCGCGAAAAAGGAGTGATCGGCTGACGCCGGGCATGGCACGTCGTTGACGCAGGCAGCGCTTGGCGTTCAGCGCGACAGGGGTGCTGCCCAAAAAAAGAGCGGCCTTGCGGCCGCCCGATCGATCACGCGTGCAACGGCTCGCTACAGTGCGTATTCCACGTCGAGGCCGTAGGTGCGGGGCCAGCCGAAGCGATTGCCCGCAAAGCCGATGCTGTCGAAATCGATGCCGAAGTTGCGGTACTCCTCGTCGGCGAGGTTCTTGCCCCACAGCGAGACGCGCATCGCTCCCTTGCCGCAGCAACTGCCCAGATCGATGTCGTTGAGGCTGATGCGACCGTTGACCAGCGTGTAATCATCCGCGGCCGTGAGATCGTTCAGGAACGGGTGGAAGACCAGGCTGTCGCGATAGGTCACGTCGAGCCGCGCCGACAGCGCACCGAAACTGAAGGGAGCGAAGTCATACTGCGCGCCCGCGTTCCAGGTGTTCTCGGGCGCGTAGGTCGCCACGGCAATATCGGAGATATTCTCCAGCCGGTTCGTGGCCGGGTTGAGCTGCATGTACTCGTCGAACTCGGTGTCGAGGTAACCGTAGTTCGCGTCCAGCGTGAGTCCCTCCACCGGCACGACGACGAACTCGAGCTCGAATCCCTCGTAGGTGGCAGCGCCCGCATTGACCTGGCGGCTCGAGGCGCCGCCGGCGCCGGCCTCGAACTGCGCGATCTGCATGTCGGTGTAGTCGTTGGTGAACACTGCGGCATTGAGGCGCACGCGGTTGTCCAGCCATTCCGACTTCAGGCCCAGCTCCCAGACCTCCACTTCCTCCTCGTCATACGGGGCCTCGAAACCCGACACCGTGGTCGCGCGCGCGCTGAAGCCGCCCGCGTTGTAGCCGGTCGAGTACTTCAGGTAGACGCTGACGTCGTCCGTGATGCTGTAGTTGCCGCTCACGACGTAGCTGATGTTGTCCCACTGGTCGTCGGCCTGCAGCCTGGCGGTCTGCGTGCCGGGGGCGACGGGGTCCGTATCGATGTTGTCGTTTTCAAGCCACGCGTCCTTGTCGTCCTCCGTGTAGCGGATGCCCGCGGTGAAGTCGAAGGATTCCGTGACCTCGTAGGTGAACTGCGCATACGCCGCCCATGACTCGGATTCCTGCCCGTAGCGGAAGTCGACGAAACCGGGGATGCCGGGATCGCTGGCCGGGAAAGGCAGGCGCTGGCTGCCGCACAGCAGTCCGGCCGGAGCCGGCGGCGCGCAGCCAAAGCCCAGCGCCTGGTAGAGCGGGGGGAGTGCCGGCGAGCGCGGGGCAACGAGCGCGATGGGCAGCGAGAAGGTCTGCGGGTTGTCCTGCTGCGTGGTTTCATCGAAGTAGTAAAGGCCGCCGGTATAGAACAGCCGCTCGTCGAACAGGTTGCCGATGAACTGCAGTTCATGCGTCTTCGCATCGACGTGGTTCTTCGACGTGACGCCGGAGAAGCCAGGGCTCAGGATCTCCCCGTTGTTGCCCTGCAGGACGCCGTAAAAGAGATCGCGGGCATAGTAGGTACCGCCGTCGGTGTCCGAGCCGGTATTGCCGTTGTCGGTGTAGCGATAGCCGAAGATGTACTTGAGCGTGAGCGCGTCGTTGACTTCCCATGCCGCGTTCACCGTGTGGCCGTCGATATCGGTCCACTCCAGGGTCGAGTTGTCGAGCGTGAGATTCTTCTTGCGATCGTCCGGATCGCCCACTTGGGCGGCCATTTGCTGGTACAGGGATCCGCCGAGGGTGGCGAACGGGAACGGGCGTCGGGTGAAGCCGTTGAACAGCTCGGTGCGCACGCCGGTGAGCTGGAACGGCGACGGCACGCCCTCGTTGTCGGTGCGATCGAAGGCGTAGTCGACCGTGACGCTGTCCAGCGGCGTCCAGCGCAGTGCCAGTCGATAGGCCCAGTTGTCCTCCGAGGCGACAGTGTCCTCGATGTCGCTCTGCAGCGACGAAATACCCGCGCCATCGTAGCGGTTGTCGGCCCAGCCATCGGTCTGGAAGTGGTTGACCGAGAGATTGGCGGCCACGTTGTAGTACTCGGGCAGGTCCATGCGCAGACCGTAGCGCTGCGTGTCGTAATTGCCGAGGGTTCCGTTGGCCTTCAGCCCGAATTCACCGGTGGGCTTTTTTGTCGTGATGTTGACCGCGCCCCCCGTGGTGTTGCGCCCGAACAGCGTGCCCTGCGGGCCACGCAGCACCTCGACGCGCTCGAGGTCGACCACGTCGAAGACGCCGCCAACCGCCTTGCTGACGTAGACGCCGTCGACGTAGACGCCCACCTTCGGGTCGTTGACCACGGAACTCTCGGCCGAGCCGACGCCGCGGATGTAGATCGCCAGGCTGACGTTGCTTCCGGGCTGCTTTGCGATCGAGATGTTCGGCGCGAACTCGCCGATGTCGGTGACGTTGTGAATCCCGAGATCCGCGATCCTGTCGGGCGTGAACGCCGTGATCGAGATCGGCGTGTCCTGCAGTGATTCCTCGCGCCGCTGCGCGGTGACCACCACCTCCTCCAGCGCGCTCGCGCGGCCGTCCTGGGCCAGGGCAGGGACGGCTGAACCGCCGCCCGCGGCGATCATGAGCGCGAGAACGGATCTCTGGAACCTGAAACCAGCTGCTTGCGTGGACACTTCATTACCCTCCGGGTGAGCATTCTTATGGGTTATTGCAAGCGCCAGCGCCCCGC
>JAKJFB010000459.1:311-2729 GCA_022705125.1 Pseudomonadota bacterium | reverse complement strand
TGTCGCTCCTGAGGTGGGCGCCGATCGCCACGTTCTCGAGCACGCTCATGGTCGGCAGCAGCTTCACGTGCTGGAAGGTACGGCTCATGCCCATGCGGGCGATCTCGCGCGAGTCGTGGCCGGCCACCGGCTTGCCGAGGAAGCGCACCTCGCCCGAGGTCGGGGTGTCGACGCCCGAGATCTGGTTGAACATCGTGCTCTTGCCCGCGCCGTTGGGGCCGATGAGCGCGAGGATCTCGCCTGCGCGCACCTCCAGGCTCATGTTGTTGTTGGCGATCAGGCCGCCGAACCGGCGCGTGACGTCCTTGGCCTCGAGGATCAGCTCGCCCGCCTTCGGCAGGGTGCGCCGCGGCAGCGGTTCGGCGTCGGGGTCGATGGTCTTGCGGAGCGCACGCACCGGCACCAGTTTCTTGAGGATCGGCCACAGGCCCTCGCGGGCGCGGTGCAACACCAGCACCATCAGCAGGCCGAACACGATGGTCTCGAAGTTGCCGGTGGCGCCGAGCAGGCTGGGCAGCCAGTTCTGCAGCCACTGCTTGAGCACGGTGATGACGCCCGCGCCCACGATCGCTCCCCACACGTAGCCGGCGCCGCCGACCACCGCCATGAAGAGGTACTCGATGCCGATATGCACGCCGAACGGGGTCGGGTTCACGAAGCGCTGCATGTGCGCATACAGCCAGCCCGAGGCGCACGCCAGCAGCGCCGCGATCACGAAGATCACCATGCGCGAGCGCGAGGTGTCCACGCCCATCGCCTCGGCCATCACGCGGCCGCCCTTGAGGGCGCGGATCGCGCGCCCCTCGCGCGAGTCGAGCAGGTTGTGGGTGGTGAGCATGGCGACGAGCAGGAAGGCCCAGATCAGGTAATAGATCTCCCCGCCCTCGTCCAGCGTCCAGCCCAGCAGCCCGATGGCCGGAATGCCGCTGATGCCGGTGTGGCCGCCCAGGCTCTCCATGGTGCCGAAGAGGAAGTACAGGCTGATGCCCCACGCGATCGTGCCCAGGGGCAGGAAGTGCCCCGAGAGCTTCAGGGTGAGCGAGCCGATCAGCACCGCGACCAGGGCGGTCAGCAGCAGCCCGACCGCCAGGGTGAGCCAGGGCGAAGTCCCCGCCCAGGCGAGCCATCCCGGCAGGTCGGTCGCGGTGGTGAGCGCCGCGGTGGTGTAGGCGCCCAGACCCACGAAGGCGGCCTGGCCGAAGCTGGTCAGTCCGCCCACCCCGGTGAGCAGCACCAGGCCGAGCGCGACCATCGCATACAGGCCGATGTAGTTCAGCAGCGTCACGTAATACGGCGACAGGATCGCCGGCACCAGCAGCAGCAGGGCGAGAAAGGCCCCCAGGACCAGACGGTCGGTTCTCATTCTTCTTCCTCCACGTGGTGGCTACGCAGCGAGCGCCACAGCAGCACGGGAATGATCAGGGTGAACACGATGACTTCCTTGTAGGCGCTGGCCCAGAACGACGCGAAGGCTTCGAGCAGCCCCACGGCGAGCGCACCCACGGCGGCCAGCGGATAACTCGCCAGGCCGCCGATGATGGCGGCGACGAACCCCTTGAGGCCGATCAGGAAGCCGGTGTCGTAGTAGATCGTGGTGATCGGGGCGATCAGCACGCCCGAAAGCGCACCGATGAAGGCGGCGAGGAAGAACGTCAGCTTGCCGGCGAGCGTGGGCGAGATCCCCATGAGCTGTGCACCGACGCGGTTGATCGCGGTGGCGCGCAAGGCCTTGCCGTAGAGCGTGCGTTCGAAGAACTGGTACAGCGCCACGATCAGCAGCACCGACACCACTACCACCCACAGCGTCTGCGCGGAGACCATCAGCGGGCCGAGCTCGAGGCTGAACTCGCTGAACGCCGGCGTGCGCTGGCCTTCCGCTCCGAAGAACAGCAGTCCCAGGCCCACCATCGCGATATGCAGCGCCACCGAGACGATCAGGAGCACCAGCACCGGCGCCGATGCGATCGGCTGGTACATCAGGCGGTACATCATCGGCCCCATCGGCACCACGATCGCCAGCGTCAGCAGCACCTGCACCGCCAGCGGCAGTTCCTTGACCGCCAGCCCGCCGACCACCGCGGCGAGCGCCAGCGGATAGCCCAGGTTCCAGCCCGCCACGCTCGCGGCACGCCGGCCCTGCCCCGCCTTGAGCGCGAGCCCGCCGTCGAGCACCGTGACCAGCGCTCCCATCGCCACCAGCATCCACACCGTGGCCGGCAACACGCCCGACTGCATCATCGCCAGCGTCAGCGCCCCGTAGGCCACGAACTCGCCCTGCTGGATGAAGATCACCCGCGTGACCGCGAACACCAGCACCAGCGCCAGCGCCAGCAGCGCGTAGATCGCGCCGTTGGTGATCCCGTCCTGCGACAGGATCAATGCAATTGACATATCCATGGAAATGCCTCGTCTCGGCGG
>JAKJFB010000459.1:0-280 GCA_022705125.1 Pseudomonadota bacterium | reverse complement strand
CCGCCGTGATTGATTCGATGTGTCGGAAATCCCCGACGGACGCGCGGCGGGACGCCAGGCGCCCCGCCGCGGAGGGGGATGCTTACTTCAGCAGCGACCAGGTGCCGTTGCGGATCTCGATCATCACGCGCGAGCGGTCGTCCAGGCCGAGGTGATCGTCGGGGCTCATCGTGTAGATGCCGGTGGCGCCGGCGACTTCCTTCACGCCCTCGAGCGCATCGCGCAGCGCCGTGCGGAACTCCGCCGAGCCCGGCTTGGCCGCCTTGAGCGCGGCAGGGAC
>JAKJFB010000458.1:2364-2730 GCA_022705125.1 Pseudomonadota bacterium | reverse complement strand
TCGGGATCGCGGATGGCGGCGAGCAGCAGGCCATAGGCGCGCGCGGGCGAGGACGGAATCACGACGCGCAGCCCGGGAATATGCGCGAACATCGCCTCGGGGCTCTCGGAGTGGTGCTCCGGGGCGTGGATGCCGCCGCCGAAGGGCGCGCGCAGCACCATCGGGCAGGACAGGCGCCCGCGCGTGCGGTTACGCAGGCGGCTGGCGTGGTTCACCATCTGGTCGAGCGTGCTGTACATGAAACCGTCGAACTGGATTTCGGCGACCGGCCTGAGCCCGTGGGCCGCCATGCCGATGGCGATCCCCGCGATCGCGGCCTCGGCGACAGGCGTATCCAGCACGCGCTCGGCGCCGAAGCGTTCGACC
>JAKJFB010000458.1:0-2289 GCA_022705125.1 Pseudomonadota bacterium | reverse complement strand
GCGGTTCACCGCCTCGACCAGCGTGAGCTCAGCCATGCGCTCTGGTGCCGCCGTCGTGGCGCTGCAGCGTGGCGAGCTGCGGTTTCAGGGCCACCGGCAGGCGCGCGTAGAGATGATCGAACATCGCGCGTGGCGGCTGCGGCGCCGTGGCCAGCCAGGCCGCGGCGGCCTCCTCGACCGCGCGGCTGCACTCGTGCTGCAGGGCTTCCTCCTCCTCGCGCGACCAGTTCCACGCCGCGCCCAGGTGGGTGCGCAGGCGCGCGAGCGGGTCCTCCTTCCAGTGCGCGCTCACCTCGGCGTCGTCGCGGTAGCGGCTGGCGTCGTCGGCCGTGGTGTGGTCGCAGAGGCGGTACGACAGGCACTCGATGAGGTGCGCGCCGCCGCCGGCGCGCGCGCGTTGCAGCGCCGCGGCGACGGCGTGGCGCACCGCGATCACGTCGTTGCCATCGACCTGCTCGCCGCCGATGCCGGCGGCAATGGCCTTCTGCGCCAGCGTTGCGGCGGCGCTCTGCGCGGCGCGCGGCATCGAGATGGCCCATTGGTTGTTGTTGACCACGAATACCACCGGCGAGCGCCACGCGCCGGCGATGTTCATTGCCTCGTAGACATCGCCCTTTGAGGTGGCGCCGTCGCCGAACACGCAGACCACGGCGTTCGCCTCGCGGCGGTAGCGCATCGCGTGCGCCACGCCGACGGCGTGCGTCGCGTGCGCGCCCACTGTGATCGAGACCGGAAAATCGCGTGGCTGCGCCGTGAAGCAGGAGCCGCGCTCGTCGCCGCCCCAGAATTGCAGTATCTCGGGCAGCGTGACGCCGCGCAGCCACTGGGCCCCGTGCTCGCGAAACGAGGGCACCAGCACGTCGCCGGCCTGCATGGCGTCGCCCGCACCGACGGCCACCGCTTCCTGCCCGAGCGAGGAGGCGTAGGTGCCGAGGCGCCCGGTGCGCTGCAGCGCGACCGCGCGCGTGTCGAAGCTTCGCGTCAGCACCATGGCGCGATACAGCCGCAGCACGGCATCGCGCTCGCGCGCGAAGGGGGGCAGTTCCTGTTCGACGTTGCCCTCGGGCGCGAGGAAGCGCGAAAAGGCCACCTCGAAACGGGCGCTGATGCTCATGCTCCTGCGTGCTCCTTGTCGCCGCGCGCAGCGTGGCGCGCGTCTCAGCGCTCGAAAGAATACAGGAAGTCCACCGCGTTCTCGATGCCGGAGACGGCCTCGACATAGACCGAACGGCGCAGGCGGTAGCGCAGCCTGAAGGTGTTGACCTTGTCGAAGGTCGACACGCCGTAGCGCAGGTAGAGGTCGGGCCGCAGGTACCCGCTCAGGTGCACCTCGGTGCCGCCCTCGACCTCGCGCGTGGCGAGCTGGAAATCCTGGATGCCGAAACCCCGCAGGACATTGCTGGTGACGCCGCTCGCGCCGGCCACGCCGAGTTGCATCAGCATGCTCGCCACGACCAGGTCGGAGTTGCCGCCGGCCGAGGGCGGGCGTCCGGTGAGCAGGTAGTGCATGGCGCGGCTTTCCTCCATCGCGGGACGAGAGAAGGTGCTGAGCTTGGGATCGCGCAGGTCGCCGCGTACGCGCACGCCGACCTGTATGTTCTCGTCGTCGATGCGGCGCACCGCGGTCAGGCGCAGTTGCGGACGGTCGAGCGGGCCGCGAAAGCGCACCACGCCCTCGGTCACCTCGAGGCGCTGGCCGTAGGCGGTGAAGCGACCGTCGGCGATCTGGATCTCGCCGTGTCCGCCCAGCTTCCGGTCGCCGATGTCGCGGCGCACCTCGATGCCGCCCTCGAGCCGTGCGTCCACGCCCCGGCCGCGCAACCGCACATTGTCGCCGAGGCGCACCTCCAGGTCTGCGCTGTAGTCGAACGGCGCGCCCGCCGGTTCCTCGCCCACGATGACTGTGTCGGGCGATACGCTGATGGCGCTGGCCGGGAGCCGGTCGAGGCGGATGTCGGCTTGCGGTATGAACAGTTGCCCGCTGATGCCGGCGTGCCGCGGGCCGAGCTGCACGCGCAGCTCCGGCGGATTCCAGGCCGAGATCGGCGCTCCAGCCGGCGCCGGCGCCGGCGAAGCGCGCGGTGCCGTCGAGGGTGCCCGCGCCGGCGACCGAGCCGAAGCGGCCCGCGAGCCGCGCCTCGGCACCGCTGAACTCCACGTCGAGCACGATGTCCTCGATCGGGTGCGGCAGCTTCTCGTGGCTCAGCATTCCGTCGCGCAGGCTCAGCACGCCGGAGGCGCGCGGTTCGCGCAGGCTGCCCCCGAGGCGAACGTCGCCGCCGAGCGTGC
>JAKJFB010000457.1:347-2738 GCA_022705125.1 Pseudomonadota bacterium | reverse complement strand
GAGCGCGGCGAGGAAGCGCAGGTTGTTCGCCACCCCGACGATGCGGCAGTCGGCAAGCGCCCGCCGCAGCCGCGCCAGCGCGCGCGGGCGGTCCTCGTCGTGGACGATCAGCTTCGCCAGCAGCGGGTCGTAGTGCGGCGTGACCGCATCGCCCTGACGCACGCCGGTGTCGATGCGCACGTGCGCATCGCCCGCCGGCCAGTGCAGGTGCACGAGCCGGCCGCTCGCCGGCAGGAAGTCGCGCGCCGGATCCTCGGCGTAGATGCGCGCCTCGATGGCGTGGCCGTGCAGCGGGATCTGCGCCTGCGCGAGTGGCAGCGGTTCGCCGGCGGCGACACGCAGCTGCCATTCGACCAGATCGAGGCCGGTGATCATTTCCGTGACCGGATGCTCGACCTGCAGGCGCGTGTTCATCTCCATGAAGAAGAACCGCCCGTCGCCGGCTTCCTCGTGCTCGGCGATGAACTCGACGGTGCCGGCGCCGCGATAGCCGATCGCCAGCGCCGCCGTGCAGGCCGCCTCCCCCATCGCCTGCCGGCGCGCCGGATCGAGGCCCGGGGCCGGGGCTTCCTCGATGACCTTCTGGTGCCGGCGCTGCAGCGAGCAGTCGCGCTCGAACAGCGACACGCAGCGGCCGTGGGCATCGGCGAAGATCTGGATCTCGATGTGGCGCGGGCGTTCGAGGTAGCGCTCGATCAGCAGCTGCTCATCGCCAAAGCTCGCCGCCGCCTCGCGCCGCGCCGACTCGATCTGCGCACCGAGTTCGCCGGCGTGCGTGACGACCTTCATGCCCTTGCCGCCGCCGCCGGCGCTCGGCTTCAGCAGCAGCGGAAAGCCGGTGGCGATGGCTTCGGCCGTGAGCCGTTCGAGCGACTGATCCTCGCCGTGATAGCCCGGCACCACCGGCACGCCGGCCTGCGCCATGCGCACCTTGGCCGCGCTCTTCGAACCCATCGCCCGGATCGCCGCCGGCGGCGGCCCGATGAACACGAGCCCGGCGGCCTCGACCGCCTCGGCGAACGCCGCGTTCTCGGACAGGAAGCCGTAGCCCGGATGCACGGCCTGCGCACCGCTCGCGAGCGCGGCCCCGACGATGCGCGCGGCACACAGATAGCTGTCGGCCGCCTTCGCCGGCCCGATGCGCACGGCCTCGTCGGCAAGCCCGACGTGCAGCGCCTGCGCATCGGCATCCGAATACACGGCGACGCTGCGGATGCCGAGCCGCCGGCAGCTCGCGATCACCCGGCAGGCGATTTCGCCGCGGTTGGCGATGAGGATCTTGTCGAACATGGCGGTGGATCGTCTCCCCGGATCGGACCAGCAGTTGAACGATTCCCGGCGATTTCAGCCGTCACGCCACGCCGGCGCCCGCTTGTCGAAAAACGCCGAAACCCCTTCGCGGCCCTCGGGGCTGACGCGCAGGCGGGCGATGCGTCGGGCGGTGTCGTCGATCAGCGCCGCGTCGAGCGGGCGGCCGGCCACGTCGCGCACCAGCCGCTTGGCTTCGCGCATCGCCTGCGGACCGTTGCCGGCGAGCGTCGCCAGCAGTTCATCGACGCGCGCCGCCAGCCGTTCTGGCGCGACCACTTCGTGCACCAGCCCGAGCCGCAGCGCGGTCGCGGCGTCAAAGGCTTCGGCCGTGACGCACCAGCGCCGTGCCTGACGCGCGCCGATCGCGGCAACCACGTACGGCGAGATCACCGCCGGAATCAGCCCGAGCCGGGTTTCGGACAGACAGAAACTAGCGGTTTCGGCGGCGATCACGACATCGCAGCAGGCGATCAGCCCGACACCGCCGCCATACGCCGCGCCCTGCACCTGAGCGATGACCGGCTTCGACAGGCCATCGAGCGTGCGCATCAGTTCGGCCAGCGCGCGGGCGTCAGCGAGGTTCTGCGCCTCGTCGTAAGCAGCCATGCGCCGCATCCAGTGCAGGTCGGCGCCGGCCGAAAAGCTCTTGCCGGCCGCGGCGAGCACGACGACGCGGACCGAATCATCGGCATCGAGGCGCCGTAATTCCGCCGTCAGCTCGGCGATCAGCGCGTCGTCGAAAGCGTTATGCAGTTCTGGACGATTAAGAGTAACGATTGCGACATGCCTTGCAGGCATATCAGTTTCAATAACCATATGATTAATCAGCCCATCCACTTTTCTAATCCAATTTTATATTTATAATAGTACCACCAAAAGCAGAATCATCACTCACACATTTATTATAAGGAATCTCATCAAACTCCCCCCGTAAATACAAAACTTTCTCGGCAATTGTCCTGTATGTGTTCACATGAAGTCTTTTGCTCTTTCTGCATTTCTCAATCACATCAAGAATAATTCCGACATCTTGAGAATGCTTTGCCGGCACCATGCTCGGCAAAATATCCTCCAAATATA
>JAKJFB010000457.1:0-337 GCA_022705125.1 Pseudomonadota bacterium | reverse complement strand
TTGATTGCCAGCTCTCTGGCCGCCTCAGCATATTTCTGATATGGCCATGACCCATAATTAACGGAATCAGAATTCATCCATGTATCCTCCATTGAATATCATCAATCGCAATTGCTGAAATCGTACTTGTATCGCATGATGCACATGGTCTGCATCTGGATGATCTGCACGCCATGCGTCCAGATGTAAATTCAGGAATTCAGGGTGTGCGCCTGCAATCTTACCCCGAGTGCATTCAACAACTTGGCTATCGTTTCGTATCTTGGTTTTGCGCCGGGAGCAAGCGCCTTGTACAGACTTTCCCGACCGAGACCGGTTTCCCTGGCCAATTGAGCAA
>JAKJFB010000456.1:2496-2745 GCA_022705125.1 Pseudomonadota bacterium | reverse complement strand
GGCTGTTGGCGGCCATCTGCCAGTCCTGGTACATGTCGACCACGCCGAGCATGCCGAAGAAGCGCTCGAAGCCCATGTCGGTGGGGAAGGAGCCGGCCTGCTCGCCGAGGTGCCACTTGCCGCTCAGGCCGGTGCGGTAGCCGGCCTGCCCGAGCAGCTTCGCCGCCAGCACCTCGTTGGCCGCGTTCTCGGCCACCTCGCCCTGCATGGTGGGGCGGATCAGGCCGCTGCGTACCGGCAGGCGCCCGG
>JAKJFB010000456.1:0-2389 GCA_022705125.1 Pseudomonadota bacterium | reverse complement strand
TCACGGGCGAGCGCGTCGATGTTCGGCGTGGGCGAGCCCAGCGTCTCGCCGCCACCGTAGGCGCCGGGATCGCCCCAGCCCATGTCGTCGACCAGCAGGATCAGGATGTTCGGGCGCTTGCCGCCATGCTGCTTCATCCACTCGGCGAGCTTGCCCTGTGCCTGAGCCTGTTGCTGCGCGCGCGGTATCACGGGCTCGAGGTGCTGGTTCTCGCGCACCGACTGCAGCAGGGGGTGAAACTGGCTGTAGGCGCCCTCGACCATGAAGGGCTTCACGTTCATCAGCAGCTTGCCGGTCTTCTGCTTCAGGGTGTCGATCGCCGAGGGCGGCTCGACCGTGTCGGCCGCGTGGGCCGTGGCGCCCAGGCAGAGTGCCGCCAGCAGGGCAGTGATCGATCGGGACATGGATTGTGCCTCCGCACGCGATGGCAACCCACCGGGCCGGTGGATGCGGTGTCATATGTGTACAGTATAAACATGTGGGGCGCTGCATGACAATCGGGCCGTGCCTGGCAGTGTTTGTCGCGATGCGCGGTGGCCCGCGGGCGAGTTATAGTGCGCCTCGTTGTCCGCACGCGCCGCCACGGCAGGGAAGCACGGCAACGGATGACACCAAGGGCTGGATATTCATCCAGCATGCTGCTTAAATGTACAGGCCTTGGGCAATCCTCATTCACAGCACCTGAAGGAAGCTACAAATGGACGCGAACAAGCAGAAAGCACTGGATGCGGCGCTGGCTCAGATCGAACGCCAGTTTGGCAAGGGTACCGTGATGCGCATGGGGGACCGGACGCAGGATGCCATACCGGCCATCTCCACGGGGTCGCTCGGACTGGACATCGCGCTCGGTATCGGCGGCCTGCCGAAGGGCCGGGTGGTGGAAATCTACGGGCCGGAATCCTCCGGCAAGACGACGTTGACGCTCTCGGTGATCGCCGAGTGCCAGAAGCTGGGCGGCACGGCCGCCTTCATCGACGCCGAGCACGCGCTCGACCCGGGTTATGCCGAGAAGCTCGGCGTGAAGGTCGAAGACCTGATCGTGTCCCAGCCCGACACCGGCGAGCAGGCGCTCGAGGTGGTCGACATGCTGGTGCGCTCGGGCGCGGTCGACGTGGTGGTGGTCGACTCGGTGGCCGCGCTGACGCCGCGCGCCGAGATCGAGGGCGAGATGGGCGATTCGCACGTCGGCCTGCAGGCCCGCTTGATGAGCCAAGCGCTGCGCAAGCTCACCGCCTCGATCTCGAAGTCGAACACGCTGGTGATCTTCATCAACCAGATCCGCATGAAGATCGGCGTGATGTTCGGCTCCCCCGAGACCACCACCGGCGGCAACGCGCTCAAGTTCTACGCCTCGGTGCGTCTCGACATCCGGCGTACCGGCGCGGTGAAAGAGGGCGACGAGGTGATCGGCAGCGAGACGCGCGTGAAGGTCGTGAAGAACAAGGTCGCCCCGCCGTTCCGCCAGGCCGAGTTCGACATCCTCTACGGTCGCGGCATCTACCGCATGGGCGAGGTGATCGATCTGGGCGTGAAGCTCGGGTTGGTCGAGAAATCCGGCGCATGGTACTCCTGCAAGGGCGAGCGCATCGGCCAGGGCAAGGCCAACGCGGCACGCTTCCTCGCCGAGAACCCCGCGATCGCCGGTCCGCTGGAAGCCGAGATCCGCGCCAAGGCGCTGGCTACCGGCGCGGCCGACGTGATCGTGCCGGAGCTGGAAGAAGCCTGAGCGCACGGGAGCCTGCTCCCGTGCTGGGGCGTCGCCGGGTGCCGGACTATTCCGGTGACCCGGCCGACATCCGCCGCGCCGCGATCGACCTGCTGTCGCGGCGCGAGCACTGCGCGGCGGAGATCCGCGCCAAGCTCCTCGCGCGCTTCGGCAAGGAAGCGCCGGTCGAGCCCGAGCTCGAGCGCCTGCTCGCCGAAGGTCTGCTGAGTGACGCGCGCTTCGCCGAGACCTTCGTGCGCATGCACCGCAACAAGGGCCACGGGCCGTTGCGGATACTGCGCGATCTCGCGCAGCGAGGCGTCGCAAGCGAATTGGCCGAGGCCGCAGTGGACGCGCGTTCGCGCGACTGGCACGCACTGGCGCGCGCCTGGAAGGAGCGCCGTTACGGCATGGAAACACCCGTCTCGGCTGCCGAGTGGCAACGCGTGGCGCGGCAGTTGCAGCAGCGTGGCTTCAGTCCGGACCAGGTGCGGTTCGCCCTGTCGGGCCGCGATCGTGAGCGCTAGCGCGGCCAGTTTTCACGCGGCGTCTCGTCTGTCGCGCGTATCCCCGAACCCCCGGGCCGCGCGCCGCTCACCGCAGCGGTCACGCACTGCGGGGAAAACCGCAGGGGAACATCGGGAGATCGATCGATGCGACATGGACACAGGGAATCACACCGCG
>JAKJFB010000455.1:2493-2759 GCA_022705125.1 Pseudomonadota bacterium | reverse complement strand
TTATCAGCCGCGGCATGATACATGAGCGTCCCGGTTCGGGTAAAAAGCATGTTTCCGACTTTGTGCGCGCTTTGCGCCGTGCGGCGCTGATATACTGCCCTGCGCCCCGAAACAGTGCGTTTCCCGACATGCCCGCGACCGCTTTCCGCAACGAGTTCATCGCCCTCGCGCTGCGTCATCGCGCGCTGCGCTTCGGCTCGTTCACGTTGAAATCGGGGCGCAGCAGTCCCTATTTCTTCAATGCCGGCGAATTCAGCAGCGGTGGC
>JAKJFB010000455.1:0-2376 GCA_022705125.1 Pseudomonadota bacterium | reverse complement strand
CCGCGGTGGCGATCAGCATCGACAGCGGGCGTGACGTGCCCTGCGCCTTCAATCGCAAGGAAGCCAAGACGCATGGCGAAGGTGGCTCGCTGATCGGCGCCCCGCTCGCGGGCAGGGTCCTGATCATCGACGACGTGATCACGGCGGGTACCGCCGTGCGCGCCGTGGTCGACCTGATCGCCGGTGCGGGCGCCACCATCGCTGGCGTCGTGCTCGGACTCGATCGCGCCGAGCGCGGATCGGGCGCGGATTCCGCGGTCACCGAGCTGGCGCGCGAGCTCGGCGTTCCGGTCTTCAGCATCGCGCGGCTGGACGACATCGTGCGATTCCTCGAGGAGTCCGAAGGCTTCGGCGAGCACCTGCCGCAGATGCTCGCCTATCGCCGGCAATGGGGTGTCGCGGGCGCCTGAGCCCCGATCATCGTGGCAACTGCTAGACTTGTTGCAGCAATCACCCTGCGCAGCGAGGATCGCATGACTTCCAGGCTGTTCCACCGCGACGTTCCGGCTCTCCCCCGATGGCTGGGCGTGGTTGCATTGCTGTCCGTGCTCGGCGCCCCCGCCTCCGCGCTCGCCGAGGATCGGTTCTACAAGTACGACAATGCCGAGGGCATCCCGGTCATCGATGACCGCGTACCGCCGGAGCTCGCCCACAAGGGGTACACGGTGCTCAACCACGCGGGGCGCGTGGTCGAGGTCGTGCCGCGCACGCTGACCGCGGCGGAGCGCAAGGCCAATCCCGGCGCGGTGCAGGCCATGCTGCGTGCGGAAGAGGCCGAGCGCCAGCGCCGCTACGACGAGGCGCTGCTCGCGCGCTACAGCTCGGTGGCCGACATCGAGGATCTGCAGCGGCGCAAGGTCAACGAGGTGCAGGTGCGGATCAACCTGCAGAAAGGCTCCATCGCCGCACTCAAGCAGCAGCTCGAGAGCGAGCACGCGAAGGCCGCGGACCTCGAGCTCGCCGAGGCGCCGGTGCCGGCGGACCTGCAGAAGAAAATAGAAGAGCTGCGAGCCTCCATTGCGGAGGAGGAAGCGCGAATCGCCAGGCTGGAGCAGGACCGGAGCACGGTCCAGGCGCGCTACCAGTTCGATATCGAGCGCTTCCGCGCCATTCGTCCCGGTAGCCGCTGAGCGGGTCTCAGTCCCCGGCGCGGCGGAACAACGAGCCGGTCAGCACGCGCCACTGCTCGGCCCAGTAATCGGTGGGCGAGCGGCGGAACTCCGACCGCACGTACTGGATGATGCGTCCTTCGGCGGCGGCGAGCAGCAGGTTCGCGGACAGGTTGACCGGCAGCGCCGTGCGCAGCCCCTGCCGCACTTCAGCCTCGCGCAGGATCTGTTTCAGTTCGGTCTCCAGCCGGTCGAACAGCTGCTGCACCCGGCCGCGCAGGCGGTCCGTCTCGCCCGTGAGCGCATCGCCGGTCAGCAGTCGGGTGATTCCCGGGTTGCGCTCGCAGAAGGTCAGCAGCAGGGTCACTATCTGTTCGCACTGCGCGGCGGCATCCTGCTCCTCTTCGCGGATACGCGAAATGCGGCTGAACAGGGTGGTCTCGATGAACTCGATGAGCCCCTCGAACATCTTCGCCTTGCTGGGGAAGTGCCGGTAGAGCGCGGCCTCGGATACGCCGACGTCGGCCGCGAGCGCGGCCGTGGTGATGCGGCCCCCGGGTGTGGCTTCGAGCATGTGCGCCAGCGACTGCAGGATCGCGTCGCGGCGCGAGGTCTTGTTATTCATGTCGACGCGGTAGTCCCCGGGATGCGCAGGGCCGTCATGCTAGCGATTCGCTCAGGGACCCGCAACGACAGGGGGCTTGCGGTTGCAGATCAACGTGCCCACGCCCTCGTCGGTGAACACCTCCAGCAGCACCGCGTGCGGCACCGTGCCGTCGATGATGTGCGCGCTGGTGACGCCTGATGCTACCGCGTCGAGCGCGCAGCGGATCTTCGGCAGCATTCCGCCCCGGATCACCCCTTCGTCGATGAGCCGGTTGACCTCGTCGCGGTCGAGCCCGGTGAGCACCTTGCCCTCGGCGTCCATCAGTCCCGGCACATTGGTCAGCAGCATGAGCTTCTCGGCCTGCAGCACCTCGGCGATCTTCCCGGCGACGAGATCGGCGTTGATGTTGTACGAGAGCCCCGCCTTGTCGACGCCGATAGGTGCCACGACCGGGATGAAATCGCTGTGCAGGAACATGTCGAGCACCGCGCGGTTGATGCGGCGCACTTCGCCCACGTGACCGATGTCCACGATTTCCGGGGCGCTGGTTTCCGCCGTGCGCACGGTGACCGACATGCGCGATGCCTCGATCAGGTGGCCGTCCTTGCCGGTGACGCCGATCGCGTTGCCACCGTGGCGGTTGATGTTCGAGACGATCTC
>JAKJFB010000454.1 GCA_022705125.1 Pseudomonadota bacterium | reverse complement strand
GCGGAAGATGCTGCCGACCACGAACAGGCTGTTGCGCGACTCGTAGCGGATGATGTCCGACAACGCGATCACCCCCAGCGGACGCTGGTTCTTCAGCACCGGCAGGTGATGCACGTTGTGGCGCAGCATCGCCAGCATGGCCTCGAACACGAGCTGGGTGTGGCTCACCGCCACCACGCCGCGCGACATGATCTCGGCGGCCGGCGTGTCGTAGGACAGGCCGGGCGCGACCAGCCGGGTGCGCAGGTCGCGGTCGGTGACGATGCCGGAAAGCACGGGGAGTTCGGGCACTTCGGGGTTGTCGTCGAGGATCAGCAGCGAGGAAACGCCGTCTTCCGTCATGCGCTGCGCCAGCTCGCGCGCGCTGGCGGTGCTGGGCAGGGTCACCGCAGCGCGCCCGATCAGGGTGTCCACGGTGGCGGAGAGCAGGTCGTTGGCGTCCTCGCGCTTGGACATCACCTGGCGCAGCCGGGTGCGGTCCTCGACCTCGACCAGGTCGGCGAAGCGCTCGTGCTGGTCGAAGAGTTCGGCGAAGAGCTCGCGCGGGATCAGGTAGAGCAGCGTGTCTTCCAGCGCGCTCACCGGGAAGCGCACCCGGCCGTTGCGCAGCAGGCCGAACTCGCCGAAGTAGCCGCCGGCGGTCAGGCGGTTGTAGAGCGTGCCGTTGCTCCGGAAGACCTCCACCGCTCCGCTGCGCACCACATGCCAGAACTCGGCCACCTGGCCGAACTCGACGATGGCCTCGCCCGCCTTGTAGTAACGCACGTCGACCGCCGCCGCGACACGCTGCAGCACCTCGTCGGGCAGCGCGTCGAAGGGCGGGTGGGCACGCAGGAAGTCGAGGATTTCGAGCTGTTCGATCTGCATGAAGGGCTGAAGTGCTGGCGGGGGTTGAGGAATCGCGACTGCATCCGGGGACGAGCCCGCTCCCACGAACCCCCGGTGAGGAGGCCGCCATCCGTGGGAGCGGGCCTGCCCGCGAACATCGTATCGCGCAAGCGCTCAGCGCACGCGCGGCTCCGACATCAGGCCCTTGACCACCGCCACCGTCGACATCAGCAGCACGATGGTGAAGGGCAGACCGGTCGACACCGCCATCGCCTGCAAGGCCACCAGGCCGCCGCCGAGGATGAGCGCGATCGCCACCAGGCCCTCGAACACGCACCAGAACACGCGCTGCGGCGTCGGCGCATCGACCTTGCCACCGGCGGCGATGACGTCGATCACCAGCGAGCCCGAGTCCGACGAGGTCACGAAGAACACCACCACCAGGATGATCGCGATGAAGGAGGTGATCTGCGCCAGGGGCAGCGCGTCGAGCATGGTGAAGAGCTGCAGCGGCAGTTCGGCCGTCTTCGCCGCCTCGTAGCCGTCACGCACCACCTGCAGGATCGCGGTCTCGCCGAACACCGTCATCCATAGCACGCAAGCCAGCGAGGGCACGATCAGCACCGCGAGGATGAACTCGCGCACCGTGCGGCCACGCGACACGCGCGCGATGAACATGCCGACGAAGGGCGACCACGAGATCCACCACGCCCAGTAGAAGGCCGTCCAGCCCTGCGAGAAGTTGGCGTCGTCGCGCCCGACCGGGTTGGACAGCGCCGGCAGGTATTGCACGTAGGCGCCGAGGTTGGCGAAGAAGCCGGAGAGGATGTCCAGCGTCGGCCCGACTGCGATCACGAAGACCATCAGCAGCAGCGCCAAGGCCATGTTGATCTCGGACAGGCGCTTGACCCCCGCGTCCAGGCCCGCCACCACCGAGGCCAGCGCGATCGCGGTGATGCCGATCACCAGCACGATCTGCGTGGTGTTGCCGAGCGGCACGTCGAAGAGAAAGTTGAGGCCGGAGCTCGCCTGCGAGGCGCCATAGCCGAGCGAGGTCGCCAGGCCGAACAGCGTCGCCAGCACGGCGAGGATGTCGATGATGTGGCCCGGCCAGCCCCAGATGCGCTCACCGAGCAGCGGATAGAACACCGAGCGGATGGTCAGCGGCAGGCCCTTGTTGAAGGAGAACAGCGCCAGCCCGAGCGCGATGGTGGCGTAGATCGCCCACGGATGCAGCGCCCAGTGGTAGATCGTCGCTGCCATGCCGAGCCGGGTCGCGGTCGCGGCGTCGCCGGCGGCCGCCCCCAGCGGCGCCCAGTCGGTGCGCACGCCGCCCTCGACCGCGGTGCCGCCGAAGGCGCTGCCGAAGTGCGACAGCGGCTCGGACACCCCGAAGAACATCAGCCCGATGCCCATCCCCGCGGCGAACAGCATCGAGAACCAGCCCAGGTAGGTGTAGTCGGGCGTGGCCTCGGTGCCGCCCAGGCGCACCTTGCCGAGCGGCGACACCGCCAACCCGAGCATGACCACCACGAAGAGGTTGCCGGCTGCGATGAAGAACCAGTCGAGGTTGGAAGTGAGCCAGTTGCGCAGCGCGCTGAACATCGGCTCGACCTGGTTCTGGAAGGCCAGGGTGAGCACCACGAAGGCGACCACCAGCAGGCCGGACACCGCGAACACGCGGTTGTGGATGTCGAGGCCGAAGGGCCCGACGTTGAGGACGATGTTGTCCTGGCCGACCTTGTAGTCGGTGTCGATCGGATTGACCGCCCCCGAGGGGGCCATCGGATCGCTGCCATCCGCCATTGCAGCTCCTTGTCATTATGGGAATTCGTGGAATTCACGCGCACGGCCGAGCCTTCGCCGCAGCGACGAGGGGCGGAGTCTAGCATTTTTCGAAACCTATTTTGTACAAATATATAAAGACAAATGGG
>JAKJFB010000453.1 GCA_022705125.1 Pseudomonadota bacterium | reverse complement strand
TGCGCTGCCCGGAACCCACGGTCGACTACCTGCCGGTGTGCTGGCGCGCCGGCGAAATCGTGCGCGAGCGCTGCCTCGCCGAGGGCACCGATGCCGCGGCCTGCGACACGCGCGCCGCCGCCACGCGCCAGCGCGCCGTGGACGCCGGCACCGGCATGGAATTCGGCGTGGTGGCCGGCGCCGGGAGCGCCGACTGGCTGGATGCCGGACAGTGCCCCGACTGTTTCCTGCCGGCGCAGAACTATCGCCCGGGCGGCGCCACGCAGTACGCGCTGGCGATCGGCAATTTCGACGAGCCGGGCGCGCCGCGGCGCTTCCGTTTCGGCCTGATGGCCTCCTCCGACGTGCACTCCGCGCGCCCCGGCACCGGCTACAAGGAATATGCGCGCATCCCGATGACCGAGGCACGCGGCCCGGTGAGCGAGCGCGCATTGCACGCGATGCAGGACTACGACGGCCCGAAGCTCGCGCGCGCCCGCACGCCCGGGGAGCTCGCGCAGGAGCGCCGCGCCGTGCTGTTCCAGATGATGGAGCGCCAGTCGAGCTTCTTCCTGACCGGCGGCCTGGTCGCGGTGCACGCCGATTCGCGCCGGCGCGAGGACATCTGGGCCGCGCTGGCGCGCAAGGAGGTCTACGGCACCAGCGGCCCGCGCATCCTGCTGTGGTTCGACCTGATCGACCGCGCCGGCGGCGAGGCGCGGCTGCCGATGGGCGGCGAGGCACGCATCGCGCAGAACCCGCGTTTTCGCGTGCGCGCGGCCGGCGCCTTCGAGCAGAAGCCGGGCTGCCCGCAGGACTCGATCGATGCGCTCGGCGCGGGACGCCTCGAGAAACTCTGCCTCGGCGAATGCTATTACCCGGGCGACACGCGCCATGCGATCACGCGCATCGAGGTCGTGCGCATCCGTCCGCAGCAGACACCGGGCGAGGACGTGAGCGGGCTGGTCGAGGATCCGTGGCGCGTGCTCGCCTGCGAGGGCGGCGGCGAGGAATGCACCGTGGAGTTCGAGGACGAGGAATTCAGTGCCGCCGGCCGCGAGACGCTCTACTACGTGCGCGCGATCCAGGCGCCCTCGCCCACGGTCAACGCCGACCCGCTGCGCTGCGAGAAGGATGCCGACGGCGTCTGCCTCAGGGCCGATCCCTGCGTCGGGGACTACCGCACGCAGGGCGAGGACTGCCTCGCACCGGCGCAGGAGCGGGCGTGGTCGTCGCCGATATTCCTGGACCCGGTGTGAGGAAAAACCCTCAGGCCTCGAACCCCGGCGGCCATTCCTCGAACTGGGGGAGCGCATCGGTGATCTCGTACCAGGAGGCTCTGGATCCCACGAAAATGTGCTCGCCCGGCCGCACGCCCGGATCACCGTCGGTGCTACCCAGCGCCACCTCCAGCACGTCGCCGCAATGCATGGAAACGAGCGCGGAGCCGCACCGCGAGCAAAAGCACCGCGCCCGTCCCGGCGAGGACTCGTATTGCGTTACGAGCTCCGTTCCCGAGGTCCAGCGGAACTGCTCCGGCTCGACCATCGCCCACGTCACGAACGCCGCCCCGTGCGACCTCCTGCACATCGAACAATGGCAATGCCCCGTTCTTCCCAATGTGCCGGCAATTTCATAGCGCACCGCACCACAAAGACAGCTGCCTGATACCGCCATTGCTCCTCCTCGAATCCGATCCCACGCGGGTGAGTCGAGCACGCCGTTTCAGGCGCCGCCGATAGCCATGACGATCAACAGCAGGATCCCCAGCATGGCAACGACCACATTGACCCCCATACCCCACCGTGGCGAATAGCCCGGCGGGAACTCCGCCGGTCTGAGCCTTCCCAGGACAGCCGAGTACTGCCTCGCGGAATAAGCGGAAGTCACCGAACCCAGCGCGATGAACGCCAGGCCCAGCCAGAACGTGAGCGATACCTGGGCCACATGAGAGCCTGCGGGCGCAAGAGCGTGCATGAGCAGTCCGGCACGCTCGATGACGAAGCCGAAGGCAATCAGCGAGAGGCTGGTCCTGTTCCAGGCCAGCAACGTGCGCTCCGCCGCGAACAGCACTCTCGGGTCTTCGAGTCCAGACATGGCGACTCCTGCGCGCGTAATACCCCGGTAGAAGCGACGCGCCGGGCGGCTTCGGCGCGGGCGAATTGTCCGTGTTCGCTACCGCCCCGGCATGGGCAGCGCCGGCAGTTCGCCCACGGACCCGCGCACCGCGCGCAGCAGCAGCGCGCGGCTGTGCTCCGTCTCGCCGAGGTGCTCGCACAGGCGCGCGAGCTCGGCGCAGGTATCCGGGCGCGGGGCGAGTTTCAGGCTGCTCTCGAGGTAATCGCGGGCCTTGCCCCACAACTGGTTGCGCAGCGCGATGCGCCCGAGCGCGAGCAGCAGCTCGGGCTCGCGCGGATGCCTCTCCAGCAGCGACTCCGCCAGCGCGAGCTGGCGGCGCGGATCCGCGGCCGGCACCAGGCCGTAGGCACGCATGAGCTCCGGATCCCAGCCACGCTTCAGTGCCACGCCGAGCTGGGCGGCCGCCTCGTCGCTGGCGCCGGCGCGCGCGAGCGCACGCGCGTAGGCGGCGATCAGCGCGGGGCGCTGGCGCGCGCCGCTCGGCATCGCTTCCCATGCCGTGCGCAGCGCCTCGGGCTTCATGCCCTCGAGCGACAGCAGTGCGCGGTAGGTGCGGTCCTCGACACCCTCCAGCATCGCCTCGGGGCGCACCTTGTGGCGGCGCGCCTCCGGAAGCAGCGTGCCGATGCGCGCCCATTCATCCA
>JAKJFB010000452.1 GCA_022705125.1 Pseudomonadota bacterium | reverse complement strand
ATCAGCGGATCCATGCAACAACGCTTACTCGGCGCCGATGCCGCGGCGGCGACCGTGATCGACGTCGACGCCCATTTCGAACCGGGCGATGAATGGCTGCTGCCCTACCCCGACCTCGCGAAACGTCTGCCGAAGCTCGATCCGGGCGCTCTGGCGGTGCACGCGATCGTGGGCGACCTGCTCCACGACGTGCCGCCGGCCGCGCGGCCGCCGTTCGAGCAGCTGGTGCCGCCCGGCGTCGCCGTGCTGTACGGGCAGGAGAAAATCGCCGAGAAGGAGCGTCGCGCGGAGTTCGAGGGCAAGCACCAGTTCCAGGTCGCCAATGCCCAGGCGCGCCTGAAGTGGATGGACCAGCAGGGCATCCATATCCAGAACGTGATCTGCCTGGCCGGCATCGCCTACGGGGTGCAGGTCGAGGACCTGGGCCTGCGCCAGGAAGTGATCCGCGCGGCGAACACCTGGCTGGCCGACACCTGTGCCGCGTCGAACGGGCGACTGCTGCCGGTGAGCGCGCTCGAATACAGCTCGCTCGAATGGGCCGTCGAGGAACTCGCGCGCATGCGCCGGCGCGGCTCGCGCATCTTCCTGATCCCGGCCTACCCGGTGAACGGCGTGCCGCCGATCCATCCGAGCTGGGACGTGCTGTGGGAGGCCGCGGTGAAGCTCGGCATGGTGCCGATGCTGCACACGGGCTTCGAGCGCATGCGCTTCGATCCCGGCTGGGCGAACCTCGGCGGCGACGTCACGCTGATGCGCATGCTGGGCAGTGCCCAGCGCCACGTGGCGCCGAACACCCTGCTGAACGGCATGGTCTACAGCGGCGTGTTCGAACGCTTCCCGCAGCTCACCGTGCTGCTGGCCGAAGTGGGCACCGGCTGGCTGCCGTACCTGTACCGGGAAATCGACGACCGCATCTCGCCGACCGCGGAACTGTTCCTCGGCAAGTACCGCCTGCCGCTGAAACCGAGCGAGTACCTCGCGCGCAACGTGAAGGCGACCCCGCTGAGTGGCGGCAACGACCAGCCGCTGGCGCGCATCGTTGCCGAGCTACCGCCGGAGATGCTGGTGTTCTCCACGGACTTCCCGCACTTCGAAGGCTTCGCGGATCCGGCCGATTATTTCGCCGGCGCGCTGGCCCAAAGCTCCGCGGCCGAGCGCGCGGCCTTCGCGGGCGGCACGATGGCGAACGTGTTCGCGCGAATGGGACAGCCGCTGTAGGTCGGGCTTCAGCCCGACATCCTGCTGTGGTTCGGCATTCGTGCCGACAGGTGCCTGCCCGAATGCCGCCGTCGCAATGAATGGCGACCTACAGCAACGCCTGATCCACAACCAGTCCAAGGGACTCGGCGATCGCGCGCGCCGCGTCATGCGGATCTCGCCGCCGTAGCTCCTCGGAAAAGATCTCCGCGTTGACCGTGAGATCCGGCGCATTGGCGCGCACAGCGCGGATGATCTCCCCTAGCGGCAACGTCCCCTCGCCCGGCAGCAGTCGTCCCCACTGCTCGGAATCCGGCAATGCGTCCTGGTTCGCCGCGCGGTCGCTGATCTGGAAATCCTTGATCACGCCCGGCGCGAGCGCGCGGATATCGGCCAGCGTCGCGCGCGTGCGCGCCCAGTGCCAGGTGTCCAGCGTGATGCCGAGGTTCGGCGCAGCCACCGCTTCCACGATGCGCAGCGCACGCTCGAGATCCGGTATGCCGGTGCCCGGCAGGAACTCCAGCGCCACCGTGATGCGCGCGGCCGCGGCGCGCTCGCAGAAGGGACCGAGCGCGTCGGCGAATTCCGCCACGGTGGTCGCCGGATCGCCGCGGTAATGCGGCACGTTGAAGCAGTCGACACCAAACTGCTCCGCCACCGCGAAGTGCTGGTCCGCGGTCCAGCCGTGCTCGACAACGAAAGCGCAGCGCGGCAGCGGGGCCATGACGCCGTCGAGCACCACGCGGCGGATACCGTTATCACGCAGCAGCGCGCGGAAACCCGCGATCTCCGCGGGCTGCGCCGCTGGAAAAGGCGGGAGCATCAGGCCGCCGAAGCCGTTGGCGCCGGCGATACGCACCAGTTCCGTGGCGCTGACGTCGCGCAGACTGCCGTAGCAGAGTCCGATGCCTCGTCGCTTGGACATATTCGTCTCCTTGTCGGTCGCGCCGGAATGCGTCCATCGCCAGCTTCTCCTTCACGTAGGAGCGGGCCATGCCCGCGATGGTCGCGCGCATGGCGCGCTCCTACAACAACCGCCCGCCGCCGGCAGGAGGGGCCCATGGCTCCGACAGGTCGCGGGCATGGCCCGCTCCTACAACGCGTACGCGACCAGCGCATCGCTGATATCGGTGCCCAGGTACTTGTGGCCACCCGCCGCGATCACCACGTACTGCTTGCCGTCCTTGCTCAGCCGGTAAGTCATCGGCGTGGCCTGGCCGCCGCCCGGCAGCCGCGCCTTCCACAGTTCCTGCCCCGTCTTCACGTCGAAGGCGCGCAGGAAGTTGTCGGTGGTGGCCCCGATGAACGCCAGCCCCGATGCCGTGAGCAGCGAGCCGCCCATGTTCGGCACGCCCCAGTCGAACCACAGCGGGAAGGGCGCCACGTCGCGCGTGGAGCCCAGCGGCACTTCCCACAGCCGCTCGCCCTTCTTCAGGTCGATCGCGAGCAGCGTGCCCCACGGCGGCCGGATGCAGGGCGCGCCGAGCGGCGACAGCATCGGCTCCATCGTGTGCGCATAGGGAGCGCCGATGGACGGCGTCATGCGCTTGCCCGCGGCCATCAGCCGG
>JAKJFB010000451.1 GCA_022705125.1 Pseudomonadota bacterium | reverse complement strand
GGCATCCAGCGCGCGCAGCCTGCCGTCGAGCGCGCCGGCGTAGACCACGTCGTTGGCGAGCACCGCGGCGGCGGAGTGCGCGTAGAAGAATGAGCAGGCCGGCCACGGCGAGCGCGCGGAGCCTGTCGCGCCCTGGCGCATCGCGGCCAGCCCGGCCAGCGGCACGTCGGCCGGATCGACCGCGCAGCCGCGCGTGACCGGGTGCTCCCACAGCAGGCTGCCGTCGGCGATGCGCAGGGCATAGACGCCCGGACGCGGCGTGTAGCCGGGCAGTTCCCGTTCCGGATCGGACACCGGCGCGAACACGTGCGTGCCGTCGCTCGCCATCCCCCAGTGGATGCCGCTGTTGCCGCCGTTTGGTGTGCCCTGGCTGAGGCGCTTGCGCCACAGCAGCTTGCCCCGCGCGTCGGGGTCCAGCGCAAACAACTCGCCGGATTTCTGCCCCGCCAGCAGCGTGTCGCGGCCCGCGGGCGAGGTGCTCAGCACCACGGAAGCGCCGATGTCCCAGTCCGGGCCGGGATGCTCCGGGCAATTGGGGCCGGCGAGCTGGCAGGCGCCGTTCCACACGTCGTCGGCGAGCGCCTGGAACTGCCAGCGCGGCCTGCCGTCGTCGAGGCCGAGCGCGATCACCGCGTCGCTGGTCGCGGTCGCCGGGCGCGAGAAATTCTGGCCGGTGCCGACGTAGAGCAGGCCGCGCTTCGCGTCGACGGTCGGGGTGCTCCACACCGAGGCGCCCGAGGGACCCCAGCGCTGCACGCCCGCATCGCTCTTCCCGGTGGGCTCGGCCGCTGGCGTGCTGTGCCAGGTCCAGAGCACCTTGCCCGATCGCGCATCCAGCGCGCGCACGCCGCCGTGCGAGCGGCAGCACGCGTGCGTGGGCATGCCGGCGGCCGCGACCTCGAAGGAGGACAGCGGCACGAACAGGCGGCCGTCGTGGTACGTCGGCGAGCCGCTCACGACCGAGCTCGGGAACAGGCGCACGTCGACGTGCCAGCGCGCGATACCGGTGCGTGCATCGACCGCGTAGACCGTGCCGAGGTCGTCGGCGAAGAACAGCGTCGCCACGCCATCGGGCGTGGCGGCCAGCGTCAGCGCGGAGCGGATGCCGCCGACGGCGCGCGACGCCCAGTGCACGCAGCCGCTCGCCTGGTCCAGCGCCAGCAGGTTTCCGGTCTGCGTGCCCAGGAACAGCAGGCTGCCCGCCGCGACCGGCTGCGAGCGCATGTCGGTGACCTGCGGCAGCGCCAGCGACCACGCCAGTTCCAGTTGCCCGATGTTCGCCGCGGTGATCGCAACGCCCTCGCGCAGGAAGCGCGTGTTGTGCGCGCCGAAACCCCAGTTCTGCGCGCCGCTGAGCGGTATCTCGCCGGGCGGGTGCGTGCAGGCGTGGCGCGCGATCCAGGCATCGCGCCGGGCATCCTCGGGCGCGGCCAGCCACTGCCCCAGCGCCAGGCGCTGTTGCGCCGTGAGGGCCGCGGCCTGCACCTGCATCTTGCCGAACTCCATCGCGCTCAGCAGCCGCGCCAGCGGCATCTGCTGCAGGCTCGCGAGCGTCGGGGAGCGCGTGGCCGGGTTCGCATGGCAGGTGGCGCAGTGGTGCTCGTACAATGCCTCCGGCGCCGGTTCGCCCGCGCCGGCAGCGGCCGCGAGCGCCAGCACGGCCAGCGCGAGAAATACCCGTTTCATGCGACCCCGCGAACATGCACCCGTCGTGCGCCGATTGTGGGCGCCGTCGCGGCGCACGCGCAAGCGTGCGCTCCCGCGATTGGGCTATGATGCGCGCGTTTCAGGCCCCCGCACAGGAAGATCCCATGAGTTCAGGCACCATCGGACCGCTGCTCGACGCGGACGAGTTCTTCAATCACCAGATCGTCGACACCTTCGCCACGGTGTCGCAGAGCGACTACTCGTGGACCGAGAAGGTCTGCGGCATGGCGGCGGCGCGCGACGGCTCGCTGTCGATCGGCTTCGGCTTCGGCAAGTACCCCAACCGCAACGTGGTCGACGCCTACGGCGGCGTGAGCCGCGGGGTGGAGCAGTGGACCGTGCGCGGCAGCCGCGCGCTCGCCTCGGATCCCAACAGCATCGACGTCGGGCCGCTGAAGTACGCGGTCATCGAGCCGCTGAAGCAGGTGCGCGTGGTCCTGGAGCCCAACGCCACGCAGCCGGTGGCCTTCGACCTGGTGCTCGAGGGTATCGTGCCCTGCATGCTCGAGGAGCGCGAGGACCGGCGCAACCTGCACGGCTTTCGCCACACCGCCAACCAGATCCGCTACCACCAGACCGGCAGCGCGCGCGGCTGGGTGGAGGTGGCCGGCGTGCGTACGGAGGTCACGCCGGAGACGTGGATCATGACGCGTGACCACAGCTGGGGCGTGCGCCCCGACGTGGGTGTGCGCATCCCGGATCTCGCGCCGGATCCGATGGACGGCCTGGTACCGAAAGCGCTGGCGATCTGGAACCCGCTGTTTTTCCGCAAGCCCGACGGTTCGACCTACGCGTTTCACCAGTATTACCTCAGCTACAGTGGGCCGGGCTTCAAACACGAGCGCGTGCAGGGTGGTTACGAATACGCCGACGGGCGGCGCGAGACCCTAGTCGGCATCACGCCGGAGCTGCGTTTCGACCCGAAGAACAAGCGCCTGCTCGGCGGCGAGTTCCGCGTGCAGATGGCCGACGGCAGCGAGCGGCGGCTCACGGCCGAGGCGATCTCGGACACGGGTTTTCACCTCGGCGCCGGGCTCTACCACGGCTTCGACGGCCAGC
>JAKJFB010000450.1 GCA_022705125.1 Pseudomonadota bacterium | reverse complement strand
CAGGCCAACGCGATCTTCGGCAAGCTGCACAAGCCGATGGTGACCGTGAAGGGCATCATCCACTGCTCGATCGCACTGGCCGTGGTGCTGTGGGTGATCATGAGCGTGCTCTGAGTCAGTACTAGTGCTGCAACAAAGGGGGCTTCGGCCCCCTTTTTGCTGGATATAATCGCGCGATCCACGGCCAATCACGTTCAGCGTGCGCACCATGATGTCCAATCACGACGACAAGTTGACCGACATCCCGCAGATGATCCCGGAGCGCGACGAGCTCGACTCGTACCGCCGCCAGCGCAGCGAGCCCCCCGAGGCGCGCAAGCCCGCGAAACCGGCCAGGGTCGCGCCCACCGAATCCTCTGCCGGCGTATCGTCGGGCTGGCGCCTGCTCGCGGTCGCGGGTCTGGTGTTCGGCCTCGTGGCCACCGGTGCCGGGGTGGCGCTGTTCCAGCAGACCACCGCGCTGAAATCCGCGCTCGAGCAGTCGAACCTGCGCATCAGCGACCTCGAGGGCCGCCTGTCCAGCACCGGCGACACCATGAGCCAGTCCAGCGCCTCGATGCAGGTCAAGCTCAAGGAGCTGGGCGCCGAAGTCGACAAGCTCTGGGCGTCGGCCTGGCGCAAGAACGGCGAACGCATCGACGGGCTCGACGCCGCGCTGAAAAAGACCGGCAGCACCGTCGAGGCCGACCGCAAGCAGATCGCCGCGCTCGCGGCGGAGCAGGACCGGCTGAAGCAGCAGGTCGTGGCCAGCGCGGACCTGGCCGGCGGGATCAAGACGCTGCAGGAGCAGCAGGCCAATCTGCAGTCCGCGATCGGGCGCCTGAACAGCACGATGAACAGCCTCGCCAGCACCCAGAGCGCCCAGGAGGCGCGGATCAAGGACAACGAGCAGTGGGCGCAGTCGAACATCGAATTTCGCAAGCAGGTGACGCAGCGCCTCACGCGCCTGGAGAACCCGCCATCCGCGTTGCCGCCGCCGTAATAATCGGGGGCTTGGCTGTGGGGGCGCGCTCTGCGCGCGACAGTCGCGGGCAGGGCCCGCTCCCACAGTGGGTCCGGATCTATCCGGACATGAATGCCAGCACCGTGGGTCCGGATTTATCCGGACAATGTCCGCATGAATGCGGACCCACGAAGATCCATGAAGCAGGAGCAGTACCATGACCGTCATCAAGCAGGATGATCTGATCGCCAGCGTCGCCGACGCGCTGCAGTTCATTTCCTACTACCACCCCGTGGACTTCATCCAGGCCATGCACAAGGCCTGGCAGCGCGAGCAGAACACCGCGGCGAAGGACGCGATCGCGCAGATCCTGATCAACTCGCGCATGTGCGCGCAGGGGCACCGCCCGATCTGCCAGGACACCGGCATCGTCACGGTGTTCGTGAAGGTGGGCATGGACGTGCGCTGGGACGGCGCGACCATGGGCCTCGACGAGATGATCAACGAGGGCGTGCGCCGCGCGTATCTCAACCCCGACAACGTGCTGCGCGCCTCGATCCTCGCGGACCCCGCCGGCGCGCGCCGGAACACGAAGGACAACACCCCGGCCGTGATCCACTACCAGGTCGTGCCGGGCCATACCGTCGACGTTCAGGTCGCGGCCAAGGGCGGTGGCAGCGAGAACAAGTCCAAGATGGCGATGCTGAATCCCTCCGATTCGATCGTCGACTGGGTGCTGAAAACGGTGCCGACGATGGGTGCCGGCTGGTGTCCGCCGGGCATGCTCGGCATCGGCATCGGCGGCACGGCCGAGAAGGCCGCGCTGCTGGCCAAGGAAGTGCTGATGGATCCGGTTGACATCTACGACCTGATCGAGCGCGGCCCGTCGAACCGCATCGAGGAGTTGCGCATCGAGCTGTTCGAGAAGGTGAACCAGCTCGGCATCGGCGCGCAGGGCCTGGGCGGCCTGAGCACCGTGCTCGACGTGAAGATCAAGGATTACCCCACGCACGCCGCGAGCCTGCCGGTGGCGATGATCCCCAACTGTGCCGCCACGCGCCACGCGCACTTCGTGCTGGATGGCAGCGGCCCGGCGCTGCAGGAGCCGCCGTCGCTGGAGGCCTGGCCCGACATCACCTGGGAGGCGGCCGGTGCGCGGCGCGTGAACCTCGACACCGTCACGCGCGAGGAACTCGCCACGTGGAAGACCGGCGAGACGCTGCTGCTCTCGGGGCACATGCTCACCGGGCGCGATGCGGCGCACAAGAAGATGACCGACATGATGGCGTCGGGCGAGAAGCTGCCGGTCGATCTGTCGAACCGCTTCATCTACTACGTCGGCCCGGTCGACCCGGTGCGCGACGAGGTCGTGGGCCCCGCCGGCCCGACCACCGCGACGCGCATGGACAAGTTCACGCGCACGATGCTCGAGAAGACCGGCCTGATCGGCATGATCGGCAAGTCCGAGCGCGGACCCGTCGCGATCGAGGCGATCCGCGACAACCGCGCCGTGTACCTGATGGCGGTCGGCGGCGCGGCCTACCTGGTGTCGAAGGCGATCACGGCGGCCAAAGTCGTGGCCTTCCCGGAGCTCGGCATGGAAGCCATCTACGAGTTCGAGGTGAAGGACATGCCGGTCACCGTGGCCGTGGACGCGCGCGGGGAGTCGGTGCACACCACCGGCCCGCAGATCTGGCAGGCGAAGATCGCGGCCGAGCACATCGAGGTCGTGTGACGGGGGCGGTCGGCATCCACGGGCGCCGCGGCCCGTTGTAGGAGCGGGCCATGCCCGCGACCTGGTGTTCTCGCGAATCGGTCGCGGGCATGGCCC
>JAKJFB010000044.1:11995-12327 GCA_022705125.1 Pseudomonadota bacterium | reverse complement strand
ATGGAAATCAACGCGCTGCAGAATCAGCTGAAGGACCTCGGCGCGCGCGCGCTGAGCCTCAGGGGGTATCTTTGACTACGACGTCAAGAAGGACCGCCTGAAGGAAGTCGAGCTCGAGCTGAGCGAACCCAGTGTCTGGGACAACGCCGAGCGCGCGCAGGAGCTCGGGCGCGAGCGCGCCGCGCTGGCGGCAATCGTCGACACGCTGGAGAGCCTCGAGGGAGCGCTCGGCGACAGCACCGAGCTGCTGGAAATGGCCGCGGCCGAGAACGACGAGCAGACATTCGTTTCCCTCGAGGCCGACGTGCAGCAGCTGGCGCGCCAGGTCGAGA